>JAFSZR010000212.1 GCA_017459135.1 Lachnospiraceae bacterium
ATCAGGTAAATAAATATGAATACACTTTGGATTGACATTACGTTTATAAAGCAAAATAAGAGAGCCTAAAGGCTCTCGTATATTAAATAAATAAACAGTTGTTTATTTGTATTTGCGTTTTCTTGCAGCTTCTGACTTCTTCTTACGCTTAACGCTAGGCTTCTCGTAATGCTCTCTCTTACGAATCTCCTGCTGAATACCTGCCTTTGCACAATTTCTCTTAAATCTGCGAAGTGCACTATCCAAAGTTTCGTTTTCCTTAACTATTACGTTTGACATTCTATCCTCAACCTCCCTCCAGTTGCAAAATATCTTATGTTCGTGCAATACAACTGTTTGGGTATTACCAAATCGCACAGAAAATATTATACCACAATATATTAATTCGTCAACCAAAAAATGAAAAATATTACAAAAAAATGTATAAAACAGTAATTTTTACTGATTTTCAACCGCTTCTGCTACTTTTGGCGTCACAACAAACATATCTCCGTCAATGCTGTAATCAAGACTTCCCTTAGCGGTAACCACTTCTATAACATGATCTTTGGCATAATCTATACGATTCCAGTCACCATCCGAAAGGAAAGAATAATCGGATTTGTGATTATATGCCTCAAGTACCGGAATAACTCCGATTGTTGAATCCGTCCAATATACATATGTCGGTTCAACCTTAATCTGAGTAACTGTATCAATAGTCTGTCCGTCAACAAATTCCTTTGTAAATGTAAAGTCAGTTATCATTCCGAGATCTTTATTTACACCATCATATCTCTGGCTTGAAACAAAGTTACCGAATGAATAAACAACCCAGCCTGTTCTTGTGGTTCCGTCGGGATTTGTAATTGTTCTTACATCAATAGGTTCAACAACATGAGGATGTCCGCCGAATATTACATCGGCTCCTGCCTCAAATAATCCGTCTACAACCATTTCCTGCCATGAATCGGGTACTTCGGTATACTCGGTTCCGAAATGAATCAAAGGACAAACAAAATCAACGCCCGCCTCATCAAGAGCTCTTACTTTTGCATACATTTCTTCAAGTTTTGCATCATCATAATTATCAAGAGTATTTATACAATAAGGATGCTCCGAAGGAACCGGAAGTCCGTTCGTACCGTATGTATATGCAACGAAACCGAAAGTAATTCCGTTAATTTCAACTATACATAATTCATCGCTTTCTTCCTGTGTTTTAAAGGTTCCGGTATGCGGAATGCCTATTGAATCAAGATAATCTATAGTTGCATAAACTCCGTCTTCCCAGGAATCAAGAGAATGGTTATTTGCAGTCTGTAAAAAGTCTACTCCAGCATCCTTAAGATTATTAGCTAAAATCTCAGGAGAAGAAAACATTGGATAATCGGAATATCCGAGTACATCATTTATCGAACCGTTATATCTTCCCGGCAAAGTGGTTTCAAGATTGGCAATGGTATAATCCGCATGTGAAAGATATTTTTCAACATAAGTGAAACTGTCAGAAACATCAAACGAATCGGTTGCCGGATCATAGCTTCTTTGAATCTGCCATGAGTGCATCATTACGTCACCCACAACCGTAAGCGTTACTTCGCGTTTAGGTGCTTCGATTCTAAAATCCGTACGTGATATCATTTCGGGCTTTTCGATTTTTATGGTGTAATCAATTTCTTTTGGCCCAATGACCTTTTTTGTAAGCTTTACAGCTCCCCATAAAACGCCCACAACTATCATAACAAAAGCTGTCATAATAATTGCTATCTGAATTTTTCTTATTCTTCTCTTTCTTTGAAGAATTCTACGTCTCTGTTCTTTCAGCTCCCTGATTTTCCTTTGTTTTTCCTCATTAGTCATCTTTTAATTAACTCCCCAATTGAACCTTTGCTTCCTCAACTCCGGCATTTAACGCATCTTTAATACCTTCAGGATTCTTACCGCCGGCCTGAGCCATATTTGGACGACCTCCACCGCCGCCACCGACAAATCCTGCAATCTTCTTAATTATATTTCCTGCATGAGCTCCGTTTTTAACGGCATCATCAGTTGCCATTACGATAAGATTAACCTTACCCTCATTTGATGATGCAAGGATTACGATACCGGAACCTATCTTAGCTTTCATATCATCGCCAAGATTTCTTAATGCATTCATATCAATATCTTTAACATCAACAGGAAGTATCTTATATGAACCGCATTCTACGACATTACCCATAACATCCTTAGCGGAATCCTTAGCCAGCTTATCCTTAAGCTTCTGATTCTCGGATTGTAAAGCCTTTATCTCAGCCATAAGCGAATCAATCTTATCGGCAAGTTTTGAAGGCTCTGTTTTTGCTTTAATCGAAGCATTGTTAAGCTCGTTTTCAATAGTCTTGTAATACTCAAATGCTCCCTTTGAAGTAAGTGCTTCAATACGTCTTACTCCTGCAGCTACACCTGCTTCGGAAACAATTTTAAAGGTATTGATTACACCTGTGCTTGATACATGAGTACCACCGCAAAGCTCTTTTGAGAAATCACCCATACTTACAACACGTACGGATTCGCCGTATTTCTCACCGAAAAGCGCCATAGCACCTGTCTTCTTTGCTTCTTCAAGGCTCATGATATCAGTTGTAACGGCAATATCATTTTCAATTTCCTTATTAACGATTTCTTCAACCTTTGCAATTTCTTCTTTTGTCATTGACTTATTGTAAGTAAAGTCAAAACGAAGTCTGTCCTTGGCTACATAAGAACCCGCCTGCTCAACCTGTGCACCGAGAACCATCTTCAAAGCTTTTTGTAAAAGATGGGTTGCCGAATGGTTCTTGCAGGTAAGCGCTCTTTGATTTTCGTCAACGCTAAGCTTAACATCATCGCCAAGCTTAAAGCTTCCCTTGCTGACATATCCTACATGAGCTGTCTTTCCGCCGACAACTTTTATTGTATCCTGTACAATAAATTCTCCGCTTTCGGAACTTATTACACCCGAATCTCCGCATTGTCCACCCATAGTTGCATAAAAAGGTGTTCCAGCTACAAAAAGAGATCCGCTTTCGCCCTCATGAAGTTCTTTAACAACTTCAGTCTCTGTAGTAAGCGCATTAATCTTGGATTTATGTGTAAGTGAATCATAACCGACAAATAAATTATCGATTGTAAGAGGTATCTGCTCATAAACGGTTGCGTCAGCACCCATATAGTTTGTAGTCTTTCTTGCATTTCTGGCCTTTACTCTCTGCTCTTCCATGCACGCATTAAAGCCTTCTTCATCAACCTCAATTCCTGCTTCTTCAAGGATTTCCTTGGTCAAATCAAGAGGGAATCCGTAAGTATCATAAAGTTTAAATGCCTTATCACCGGCTAAAGTCTTTGACTCCTCGGACTTGGTTTCATTTATATAACCGTTTAATATAGAAAGGCCCTGATCTATTGTTTTATTAAAGTTTTCTTCCTCTGTATTTAAAATCGAGAATATATGCTCTTTCTTTTCTTCAAGTTCAGGATAAGCATCCTTTGAACATTCAATAACAGTCTTTGAAAGCTCTGCAAGGAAACCTTCCTTTATTCCCAAAAGACGTCCGTGTCTTGCAGCACGTCTTAACAATCTTCTTAATACATATCCACGTCCCTCGTTAGAAGGAAGTATTCCGTCGCTTGTCATAAATGTAACGGAACGAATATGATCGGTGATAAGTCTTATGGAAATGTCATTTTTCTCATTTTCCTTATAGGAAACATTAGCCATTTCACAAACCTTATCTCTCAACGCCTTAATGGTATCAACATCAAATATGGAATCAACGTCCTGTACGACTACGGCAAGACGCTCAAGTCCCATACCGGTATCAATATTTTTGTTTTCAAGAAGGGTATAATTTCCCTTTCCGTCATTTTCAAACTGAGTAAATACGTTGTTCCAGACTTCCATATATCTGTCACAATCACAGCCAACCTTACAGTCAGACTTACCGCATCCGTATTTTTCACCTCTGTCATAATAAATCTCTGAACAAGGTCCGCAAGGTCCGGCACCATGCTCCCAGAAGTTATCTTCCTTACCGAACTTGTAAATTCTGTCAGCAGGAATACCTACTTCCTTATTCCATATATTAAATGCTTCATCGTCATCAAGATAAACAGACGGATATAATCTGTCAGCATCAAGACCGACAACCTCGGTCAAAAACTCCCAGCTCCACGCTATTGCCTCATGCTTAAAATAGTCACCAAACGAAAAGTTACCGAGCATTTCAAAAAAAGTACCATGTCTTGCAGTCTTTCCGACATTCTCGATATCTCCCGTTCTGATACACTTCTGACAGGTAGTCACTCTTCTTCTCGGTGGAATCTCCTGTCCTGTAAAATAAGGCTTTAACGGTGCCATACCTGCATTAATAAGCAATAAGCTGTTATCATTATGCGGAATCAATGAAAAGCTCTTCATCTTAAGATGACCCTTACTTTCAAAGAAATCCAAATACATGGTTCTTAATTCGTTTACTCCATAATTCTTCACGATTATATCCTCCGGTGTTTATTTGTTGCTGCCGTTCTCTGCAGCTTCAATATTTTCATCTTTTCTTTTTCTTAATATTTTGCCAACCTGTATTCCCAAAAAGGCACATACAATCATGGCAACAAACTTAATTACATAGCTGACTATCTCTGTTAATAAAGCACTCATACAAATACCTCCTAAATTTTACCTTCTATCTGCAAGTTCCTTTATAACTTCATTCCAAGTAACTCCTCTTTCAACCATAAGTACCATAAGGTGATACAGGAAATCAGCAATTTCGTATTTTATTTCCTCAGGATCCGGATTCTTGGATGCGATAATGATCTCCGCAGCTTCCTCTCCGACCTTTTTAAGTATCTTATCTATTCCCTTATCAAAAAGGTAATTAGTATAAGAACCTTCTTTAGGATTAGATTTTCTGTCCTCAATGATTGCATATTCTTCAAGGAATACCTTAAGCGGATTGGTATCATCATATTCCTTCTTAATCAAATCCTTGAAAAAACATGTTCTGCTTCCGGTATGACACGCAGCACCGATCTGTGAAACCTTTGCAAGTATGGTATCGTTGTCGCAATCTATCGTAAGTGACTTAACAAATTGGAAATGACCGCTTGTCTCACCCTTTGTCCAAAGCTCGTTACGGCTTCTGCTAAAGTAAGTCATTCTTCCTGTTTCAATGGTTTTATTAAATGATTCTTCGTTCATATAAGCCATCATCAAAACCTCAGATGTCTTATAATGCTGAACTATTACAGGAATAAGACCGTCCGAGTTAAGCTTAAACTCAGAAAAAGCAAGTGAGCTTTCAAATAAATTTACAGGTATATTCTCAGCCTTACAAGCCTGCTTGATTTCCATGATATCATGCTGCTTAAGATTATATAAGCTTATAGTCTCGGCATTTGTAGCCTTAAGCATATCGGCTATTTCGGAAGGAACGGTTGAATATGTCGAAGCAACAACCGGAAGTCCGACTTCTTTTCTGATTTTATTTACAATCTCTATATAGTTATCAACCTTATTATTATGGATAAGCAAAAGCTCTCCTGCTCCGGCACGTTTAAGAGCTTTACCGTATTCAACCGGATCCGCACAATCGGAAAGGTCTATGGTTACAATCAATCTTTCCGAACCGAATCTGTCGGAAGCCTCCTTGACAATATCGATATTTTCGAGCGGTGCGGTTTTCATACAAACCTTTGATGCTCCGGCATATAAAAGCTTCTTTATATCTTCAAGCCTTCTTACACCTCCGCACGCTATAAGCGGAATATCAAGCTGTCTTGTTATTTCCTTTATTGTTGCTATATTTTTATCAATATCTTCCCTTGCACATGAGCTGTCAAAAAAAGCAATTTCATCGGCTCCGGCATCATTATAAAATAATGCTTCCTCCAATGGATTTTCCAATGAAAGACAAGGTATTATCTTTTTGTATCCCATTTTTTTCCTCCCTTACAGACTTCCTTTTGTAGAAAGAACCTTTCCGTTTAATCTGTCATTATAACCAGTAGCTATATCAAGTGCTTTTGCAAACGCCTTAAATGCAGCTTCTATAATATGATGATTATTTTCACCGGAAATCTGTTTTAAATGTATATTCATGCCGGCACTGTAAGAAACGGCATAGAAAAATTCTTTAACCATCTCAGTATCCATATATCCGACCTTTTCTGTAGTGAAATTCATGTCAAAGCTAAGATAAGGTCTTCCCGATAAATCAACGGCACATAAAACAAGAGCATCATCCATAGGAAGCATAAATGAACCGAATCTTTCAATTCCTTCCTTATCACCCAAAGCTTCCGCAATTGCTTTACCAAGGACAATTCCGGTATCTTCGATTGTATGATGCGAATCAACGATAATATCACCGATTACTTTAACATCAAGATTAAAGAAACCATGTCTTGCAAAGCTGTTAAGCATATGGTCGAAAAAGCCTATTCCGGTATCAATGTTTGCAGTTCCGTTTCCGTCAATGTCAAGCCTAAGATCAATATCCGTTTCGCTTGTTTTACGTTTGATTGAAGCTGTTCTTTCCGACATAAAATCACTCCTTAAAATATCCTAATTTAAATTAAAAAACAAGATATAATATTATAACACTTAATTGCTTATTATTCAAACCTTACTCTGATTGAATTTGCATGTGCCGTAAGCTTTTCGGATTCAGCAAATGCAATAATATCTTTTGATACAGGTTCCAAAGCTTCCTTTGAATAGTAAATAATGCTTGATTTCTTAATAAAATCATCAACGGAAAGCGGTGAAAAGAACTTCGCAGTACCGTTTGTCGGAAGCACATGATTAGGTCCCGCAAAATAATCACCCAAAGGCTCGGATGAGTATTCTCCGAGGAAAATAGCTCCCGCATTATTTATCTTTGTCATTGTTTCAAACGGATTTGCGGTAACAACCTCAAGATGCTCGCTTGCTATCTCATTAACAGTATCAATTGCATCCTGCATATTATCTGCTACAAGAATATATCCGTAATTATCAACAGACTTTCTAATTATTTCCTTTCTTGAAAGGACGCTTATAAACTTCTCAACCTCATCGGAAACCTTATTTGCAAGCTCCTCGGAAGTAGTAACCAGTATCGAAGAAGCCATCTCGTCATGTTCTGCCTGAGACAGCAAATCGGCTGCCACAAATCTCGGATTTGCGGTTTCATCGGCAAGAACCATTACTTCACTCGGTCCCGCAACGGAATCAATACTTACATGACCAAATACCATTCTCTTAGCAAGAGCAACAAATATATTACCCGGTCCAACTATCTTATCAACCTTAGGAACACTTTCGGTTCCGTAAGCAAGTGCGGCTATTGCCTGAGCTCCGCCCGCCTTTAATATAGTATCAACACCTGCCTCGTTTGCCGCAACAAGTGTCATATCATAGACCTTACCTTCCGCATCGCATGGTGTTGTCATAACTATCTCTTTAACACCCGCAACTTTTGCAGGAATAACATTCATAAGAACGGAAGACGGATAAACAGCCTTACCTCCCGGAACATAAACACCAACTCTCTCAAGAGGAGTAACCTTCTGACCGAGCATAATTCCGGTATCTTCCGAATCAAACCAGCTGTATTGCTTTTGCTTTTCATGATAAGTTTTTATATTATTAATCGCTTTTCTAATAACTTCTACAAGAGACTTGTCCACTCTTGTATAAGCATCTTCGATTTCTTCTTTGGTAACCTTGATGTTTGAAGCATTGATTTTAGCCTTATCAAACTTTTCGGTATACTTGAATAAAGCCGCATCCTTATTTACATGTATATCTTCTACGATATCTTTAACAATAGCTTCAAACTCGCCATAATTATCAGGACTTCTCTTTAATAAATTATTTAAAATATCTTTTTTGGTTTCTTCCGTAAGTTTAACAATTCGCATCCCTAATCCTCCAGATTACAATCTATTTTATCGTTTTGGTTAACATAAATTTGTTATTGTAAATATGTTATTCTTTTTCACTTATAAGCTTATTTAACTCATCGAGAATTTTTCTTATTCTTTCATGTTCCATCTTTAAACTGACCTGATTTACCACAACTCTTGCCGATAAAGGACAAATTTCTTCAAGAACTTCAAGACCGTTTTCTCGAAGGGTTGAACCGGTCTCAACAATATCAACTATAACTTCAGATAAATCAACAATAGGCGCAAGTTCAACCGAACCGTTAAGCTTTATTATTTCAACAGTCTGATTTTTCTTATTTTGGAAATAATCCTTTGCAATATTCGGATACTTACTTGCAACTCTTATTATTTCATTTTTGCTTAAAAGCTCTTTTGCCGATGCGGGACCGCATACACACATACGGCATTTTCCGAATCCAAGATCCATAACCTCGTAAAGATTACGTCCTTCTTCAAGAATTGTATCCTTTCCTACCACACCTACATCCGCTGCTCCGTACTCAACATAAGTCGGTACATCGGAAGCCTTGGCAAGAAAGAATTTTATTTTATGTTCTTCATTAGTAAATATAAGTTTTCTTGTATCAGGGTCTTTTACCTCTTCACAGGTAATACCCATCTTTTCAAATAATTCCAAAGTCTTTTTTGCAAGCCTGCCCTTGGCAAGAGCAAAGGTTAAATATCTCATATAATTTTCCTCACAGATTTATTTAATGTCTTTTCCTAAAAGCTTTTTAATGTCTTTATATCGGTTTCCGTAACATTGTCATTTATAAGCGAATAAATATCAAGTTTTTCATTTTCTTTAACGACATAAACACCCGAAAAACGAAGTTTTTTTGCATAATCAAGATACTCTTCTAAATCGTGTTTCTCCGATTTTCTTATAAGTTCTATCTTTTTATTTTTACCTCTGTAATAAGAAGCAAGCTCTATGGCATTCTTTTGCTGTTCTCTGTCATAAAGTATAAGAATATTTGAATAATCCAATTCGATTTCGATTTTATTTCTTGAAATCGCGCTCATAAGCTCATCTACATAAATAGCAAATCCGACTGCGGGAGCATCCTTACCGAATTGTGACATAAGATTATTATATCTTCCGCCCTTTACAATCGCATCACCGGTACCATAGGTATAACCTCTGAATATTATTCCCGTATAATAGTTATATCTGTTAATCATGCTCAAATCAAAGCTTACATATTTCTCATAACCATATGCTGAAAGTGCATTATAAACACGTTTCATACGCTCTATCGCTTCTATTGAACGGCTGTTATTTACAAGTTTTCCGGCATTGTCAAGCATATCAAGACCGCCGAAAAGCATATTAAATCCCGAAATTGCATTCTTTGCTTTCTCATCAATTTCAAGACCCGAAACAAATTCCGAAAGACCGAAGAAATTCTTTATATGGATAAGTTCTCTTATTCTGTCTTCCGTTTCCTTATCTATACCGGCCTCTTCTATTATTCCTTTAAAAAAATCTATCTCACCGATTTCTATCTGAAATTCTTTTAAACCGACTTTTTTTAAGCAGCTTATAACACATGCGATAATTTCAGCATCGGCAGCGGAACTGTCATCATTTACAAGTTCTCCGCCTACCTGGGTAACCTCATTAAGTTTACCCTGATGCAACGGCGCATTGGTAAATGTATTACCGCTGTAACAAAGTCTTATCGGAAGTTCCCAATCCGCATAATACTTTGCAACACATCTTGCTACACTCGGAGTCATATCCGGTCTTAAAACAAGAGTATTATTATTTCTGTCAAAAAATTTATACATTTCATTTGAAGGTGCCGAACCTTTATCCATATTGAAAATATCAAAGAATTCAAAGGACGGTGTTGAAATATCCTGATAACTGTACAATTCAAGGACATGATGAATATGCTCTAAAACCTTTAGCTTTCTTTTACATTCCAAGTCGTATATATCCCTGACACCTTCAGGGGTATGTAATAGTTTTTCGTTCATTTCATATCTCCTTTTCTGCTACTTGCGGCTTTGAATGTGTGAATATATATCCACGCACAATTTCAACACCTTATTATACTATAAAACAGGCAAATTTCAAAGAAAAAAATAAAAAAAGAAAATACGTATAAAAAACAGAACATTAGTTTGCATTTCGAACAAATGTATGGTATAATGATTCAAACTTTTAAAACAGCTTAAACCCTAAAGGAGGTTTATATATGGAACCATTATCAAACAAGCAACAGGAAATTCTTGAATATATGAAGGAATGTATTTTAAAGAAGGGTTATCCGCCTGCGGTAAGAGAAATATGTGATGCCGTACATCTTAAATCAACATCTTCCGTACATGCTCATCTTGAAACGCTTGAAGCAAAGGGATACATACGAAGAGATCCGACCAAGCCGAGAGCCATAGAAATACTTGACGATACATTTAATCTTACAAGAAGAGAACTTGTTAATGTACCTATAGTCGGAACCATAACTGCCGGCGAGCCTATACTTGCAGTTGAAAATATTGAAGGCTACTTCCCTGTTCCACCTGAATATATAAAAACAAACAAAGAGCTTTTTATGTTAAAGGTAAAAGGCGAAAGCATGATAAATGCCGGTATATTTAACGGTGACCTTGTTATGGTTGAAAAAACCGAAACAGCAAGAAATATGGATATCGTAGTTGCACTTATCGACGATTCGGCAACCGTTAAAACTTTCTACAAAGAAGACGGATATATAAGACTTCAACCTGAAAACGATACTATGGATCCGATAATCGTACGAGATAACCTTTCGATACTCGGTAAAGTTGTCGGACTTTTCAGAACATTTTAATTAAAATTATAAAACAAGAGGTTGTACTTGTATTTACACAGGACAACCTCTTGTTTTCTTAATTATAACATTCAAATATATTATTTATTAACTAATAACAATATCACAATAAAACGCTTCTTTGCTCTCCATACTTGTTATGTATCTGTATCTTATACATTTACCTTCATTAAATCTGATATGCATTTCGGAATAAGGATATGACACCGAAAGGTTAAATCTGTTAAAACAATCAACAGCATTGTCAATACTGAAATTATTTAACTTTATATCAACAACATATCTTTGAAAATTAACATTAACGCTGTATTTTTTAATCAATTCACAATGATCAAGGAAATTAACAAGACGATTATATATTTCTTCATTCTCATTAATATTAACCATGCTTAAATATTCATTAATAACTTTATACATCTTGTTTCTCCGTAAATTATATAAGTCGATACATCTAAAAAGCTCATACCAAAGATTTTATTAATAAATCTGCTTATCCTGAATCTTGTTATGTACTTCTTTAAACTCATCAAAGTTCTGAATAAAAAGCTTAATAACCGCAGGATCAAAATGCTTACCGCTCAAACTGATTATCTCATTAAAGGTTTCATCAAGAGACCAACCTTTTTTATAATATCTTTCCGAAGTAAGTGCATCAAATACATCGCAAACAGCCATAAGTCTGCTTATATATGATATCTCTTCTCCCTTCATGCCAAGATAACCCGAGCCATCCCATCTTTCATGATGCTCTTTAGCAAGTATACAGGCAATATGCATAAGTTCACCCGGACATTTTTCAAGAAGCGCCTCACCGTAAAGAACGTGATTTTTCATAATCTGATATTCCTCATCGGTAAGCTTTTCAGGCTTGTCCAAAATTTCCTCATCAATCATAAGTTTACCTATATCATGCATCATGGACGCGGTCGCAAGCTTATCTACATATTCTTCATCAAAGCCCGAAGCCTTACCCAGAATTCTCATATATTCCGATACTCTCTTGATATGTGCTCCGGTTGATTTTGATTTACTCTCGCTTATCTCCGAAAATGCATATACAAGACCTTTTTCGTTATTTTGCATTGTAACCGCTGTATCAATAGCTGAGTTAATCATCATTGAATTTCTCTGAACTATGAAATATGCGGCAACCGAAAGCAAAAATACAACAACTATATGAATTATTGCAAAGCGCATAAGAATCTCATCATATGTATTATATGGATTACCCACAAAGTATTCGGAATATTTTACCGACAAATAGTCTGAAATCAATATACTTATAGACACCAGAAGTGAAGTGAAAAGAACAAATGTCTGGTTATAATATAATGATGCCATAAGTATCGGAAAAAGAATAACCGGAAACAGATAGCTTGAGAACATCATAAGCATAATGGTCATAACTATACATATACAAATAATAACCATATGCTTTGTAAATTTAGATTCATCCCATTTTAAAATATTTATAACCAAAATAGGAATCATAGCCACTATAATCGAAACCGAAAAAAGTATAACAAGTAAAGC
>JAFSZR010000016.1 GCA_017459135.1 Lachnospiraceae bacterium
ATCAATGGTCATAGCACTGTCAGCTTCGTCATATTCTATATTAACCTTAGTTTCAATGTCCATAGCCTTGAATAAATTATCAAGATATTCTTTGATATCATCTATGAAAGATTCTTTCTTTCTGGCATTTATAATTGCCGGCTTAGAACCTAAACCAAGAAAACCTGTGCTTCCTTTTTCTATTACTTCGTAATCAAGGTCTTCACTGGCAACGCCGAATTCCAAAGATGCTGCAGTAATTGCTTCTTCTACAGTCTTTGCTTTGAATTCTCTGTATTCCATTAATTATTACCTCCGTTTTTATCGTTAAATCTCTGCATGGCATTTGCTCTTGCAGCGAGACTTCCTTCTCTGTACTTTACACCACCGTTGTTTTTAGACATTGTACTTGAAGAATAACTCTTTAAGCTCTGGGAAGCAATATTGCTGTTAACCTTAGGATTTGAACTTGCGTCCTGAGGACCGTAAGCTGCTTCCTGCATTCTTTCCATAAATGACTTCTTGCCTGAAGCTTTTTTCTTCTCCATCTTAATAGCAGCTTTTTCTTTAGACTTCTCAATAAGCTTATCCATATCACAATGCTTGAAATAAACATTAATTCCAACTGATGTAAGGAAGCTTATAAATGCACCTGTTGCCCAGTATAAACCAAGACCTGCAGGTACCGAAACAGTTATGAAAAATGACATAAGAGGGAAGATATACATCATAGTCTTCATCATCTTCATACTCTGCTGCTGTGAAGGATCACCTGTATTCTGCTGAGGTGTAACCTTCATACTTAAAAACTGAAATACAAGTGAAAGTATTGGTATTGCAAATGCTGCCGTAAGTGCAAATCCCGGTGCAACGGAAAGGTCGATTCCTCCGATAAAGCTGTTGACGTCAACTATTTTTCCCTTATATTGAGAAATAGCTGAAACAACATCAGGATTTGAGATCGTATCCTTGAAAGCATCCCATGCACTTGAAGGAAATTTTACAAGAGTATCAATAATTCCGTTTACGGAATCAAGTGAAGTATTAACACCGCTGAAATAACCTTTATATTCAGCCATGTTTTTAAAACTTTCCAAAGCTGTAACGGAAGCTTCATCAGCATGAATGGCATTTGCAATAGGCAAATATAATTCTTTTACCTGATGAACATATGCAGGTACATTTTGTATTACTCGATAAAGTGCTAAGAAAATAGGCATCTGGATAAGAGCTGTAAGACAACTTCCTGTCATGCTTACTCCGTACTTCTGCTGAAGCTCTCTCATCTCACGCTGCTGGGCAAGTATGGATTCCTGATCCTTTTTACCCTTATATTTCTTAGTTATCTTATTCATTTCCGGTTGAATGTAAGCTGTAATTTTAGAAGATTTGTTTGACTTAAACATAAGAGGAGTCAAACAAAGTCTTATTATGACAGTAAATATGATAACAACCAAACCTATATTTACTATCCCGATTTTGTCAAACACATCATAAATAAGTCCGAATATTAATCCAAACAATTTAGCAATGGGTCTGATTATAAATCCACCTTGCTGTGTTAAAAACATATTTTCCTCCGAATTAATACCTATGGTACAGGATCGTATCCACCCTTTGAAAACGGATTACATCTTAATATTCTCCAAACAGTAAGCAATGTTCCTTTGAAAAATCCATATTTTTCATATGCTTCAAGGGCATATTGCGAACATGTGGGAGTATATCTGCATGAACCGTATTTCTTGTAAGGCGAAATATTTTTTCTATAAAACTTAATTAGTGCTATACAAATCTTTTTCATCATTTTCCTTTATAATATGATGTAATTTTGCAAGATGCATAAATGCACTTTCGATCTCATGATAATTCTTGTCTTTTGCTGTCGTTCTTGCAACAATAACAAAATCATATCCGTCTTTAATCTTATTCTTATTAAGTCTGTAGCTTTCTCTGATTAATCTGGTTATTCGATGCCTGACCACACTATTTCCAACCTTTTTACTAACAGAGATTCCTATTCTACTGTAATCTAAGTCGTTGGATCTTAGATACATCACTAAATACTTATTGGCAAACGATTCTTTGTGGTTATACACCTTGCCAAACTCTCTGTTATTTTTAAGTGTAACCATGTTTTTCATACTTATCTCCAAAATATACTTTTCTGAAAAACAAAAGGTCACTTAGTATTCGTGACCTACGCTGATAACTGCTTTCTACCTTTTGCTCTTCTTGCGGCCAATACTTTTCTTCCGTTAGCTGTGCTCATTCTCTTTCTGAAACCATGAACTTTTGAACGCTGTCTTTTCTTTGGCTGAAATGTCATCTTCATAATAGTATCCTCCTTTTTTCTTATTATTAGTGTCGTTTTAGAACACACCATTGCCTATTATATGTAGAAAATGGCTTTAAGTCAAGCAATTTTTGCATTATTTATCCACTATTTTCGCATAAAAACTTAACTTTATTCAATCAAATTTACATAACTTTTTCCACAAAATGTGTAAAACCTGTGGATAACTTACTGATTTTTTGTTGATTAATTCATAATTTTAGCAAATATAACATTTTACGATATGTGCATAAAATGAGGTGAGTATTTTTTTACTTTACATAATTTATTACATAATTAATACACTCTTTTTTCTTGCTAATTATCCCTTTTTGTAGTATTATATTCGTTAGGTATGCGAATAAATTTAGGCATACTTTTCGGAGGTAATTATGAAGGACTTAATAGAGGAAAAATGGGAAGAAATTCTATCTCTTCTGGAAACACAGTATGACATTTCAAGTATAATGATTAATACCTGGATCCGTTCCCTAAAAATATATGAAGTAAAAGATAATACGGTTTATTTTTATGTAGATGAAAAGCTTGGTGAAAATGCGGTTAAATTCTTGCACAGAAAAGAATTTGACTTATTTTTGCTGTCCTCTATCAGAGAAACCTTAAATGATATAAATATTGAAATTGTTATTGATGAGAAAAAACATTTTATAAAAGAGGAAAAAAAGGAGCCTGAAATTACCGATTCTTACAGAGAAGCGGTAAGCAGAAGCAACCTTAATCCTAAATACACTTTTGAAACATTTATAGTAGGTGACGGAAACAGACATGCTCATGCTACCTGTCTTGCGGTTGCCGATATGCCGGCTCAGGATAATTTCAATCCTCTCTTCTTATACGGAAATGCCGGACTCGGTAAAACTCACCTTATGCAGTCGATTGCTCATTACATACTTCAAAAGAACAGCGATGCAAATGTTTTATATGTTCCTTCTGAACAATTTACAAATGAGATAATTGATGCAATCAAAAACCAGAAAACCAACGAGTTCAGAGAAAAATACCGTAAGGTAGATGTTCTTTTGATAGATGACATACAATTTATAATAGGTAAGGAAAGTACTCAGAATGAATTTTTTAATACTTTCAACGCCCTTTATAATGATAAGAAACAAATTATTCTTTCTTCGGACAAGCCTCCGAAGGAAATCAAAACTCTTGATGAAAGAATTATTTCAAGATTTGAATGCGGTGTTCCTATAGATATCCATGAACCGGATTATGAAACACGTATGGCAATTCTTAAAAACAAAGCTGAATCGGATCATCTTACAGGTATACCTGAAGAAGTATTCATATATATTGCCGAAAATATTACCAATAATGTCAGGGAACTTGAAGGTGCACTTAACAAAATAAGTGTATTTTCAAAGCTTATGAATGAAGAAGTGACATTGGAGCGTGCAAAGGAATCTTTAAAAGACATCATAAATAAGGATAGTAATGTTACTCTTACTCCTGACCATATAATTAATGTAGTTTCCGAGCACCTTAATATATCACCTAATGATATTCGCTCAAAAAAGAGAAATCAGGATATAGCAACCGCAAGACAGATTGTTATGTATCTTTGCAGACAATACGTCGTTATTTCTCTTCAATCGATAGGAAATGCTGTCGGAGGAAAAGATCATACAACTGTTATGAACGGTATCAAGAGAATTGAAGATAAGATGAAATCCGACGCTTCATTTAAAAATACTATGGATACTATAATAAAGAAGCTTAATCCTGTTAATTAAGATGTTGATTAATTTAAATAAATGTTGATAACTCATTTTACGGTAAAAAGTTTCGATTTAAGGTAAATTTTTATTAACCGGATTTTATTAACATTTCATAACATTAACATTTAAAACAAAAAACAAAATTTAAACACCTTAAAGTTAAGCTAATACATAGCTTTAAGGCACTTATAAACATATCCACAGCCTATAATAATATTTATACTGATTTATTAAATATTTATTTATATACGCATGCGTCCACGAAGGGAGTAAAATTTAATTATGAAAATCAAATGTTCAAAATCAAATCTGTTAGCTGCTTTAAATATTGTTTCAAAAGCAGTTTCAACCAAAACAACAATGCCGATACTTGAATGTATATTAATTGAAGTTTATGCAGATAAAATAAAACTTACTGCAAACGATCTTGAATTGGGAATTGAAACAATTCTTGACGGTGATGTGGTTGAAATGGGAAGAATTGCAATTGAAGCAAAAATCTTCACAGACATTATAAGAAAACTTCCTGACAGTGAAGTATTTATAGAGTCAACTGAGGATTATAAGACTATCATAAGATGTGAAAAGTCAAAATTCTCCATTCCTTCAAAATCAGGTGAAGACTTTACGGAGCTTCCTGAGATAGAAAAAGGAAAGGGTATAACCATTTCACAATTTACTTTAAAGGAAATTATAAGACAGACAATCTTTTCAATTTCGGATAATGAAAACAATAAGCTTATGACCGGTGAATTATTTGAGGTTAAGGAAGGAAAGCTTACAGTAGTTTCTCTTGACGGACACAGAATTTCCATGAGAAATGTTGAAATTGATTCAAATATAGAGGATACAAAGGTTGTAGTTCCGGGAAAGACTTTAAGTGATTTATCTAAAATAATTGACGGTGGAGTAGATGATATGGTAAACATCTATTTTTCCGACAGACATATTTTATTTGAGTTTGAAAATACTTTGGTTGTATCACGTCTTATCGAAGGAGAGTATTTTAAGATAGTTCAGATGCTTTCAATGGATCATAAGATTAAACTTAATGTCAACAACAAAGAATTCTTAAATTGTATAGATAGAGCATCTCTTCTTATAAAGGAATCGGACAAGAAACCTATAGTTATGAGTATTAAAAACGATAATGTAATGTATCTTAAGGTTGATACTCTTATGGGTTCCATGAATGAAGAAATTGAAATCAATAAAGAAGGTGACGAATTAATTATCGGCTTTAATCCAAGATTTTTAATGGATGTTTTAAGAGTTATAGATGATGATGACATAACTGTTTACATGAGAGACTCAAAGTCACCGTGTATCATTAAAAATGATACTGAAGATTATATTTACGTAATTCTTCCTGTAAATATAAATGCGGATGCATATTAAGATTAAAAAAAGGAATTTATATGAATCATATATTAAAATTAAGAGATGGTGAAGAATTTATAAAGCTTGGACAGGCTCTTAAGGCAACCGGAATTGCTGATTCGGGTATAGATGCCAAAGAGCTTATAATTCAGGGACTCGTTCTTGTTGACGGAGAAGTGGAAACAAGAAGAGGAAGAAAGCTTTATGACGGAATGGAAGTATGCTATGACGATGAAAAGATAAGCATACAAAGATAATTTTGGAAAGTGAATCATAATGTTTATAGAAAATCTGGCATTAAATAATTATCGTAACTACGAAAATGCTTATATAACATTTTCCGACGGTATAAATATTTTATACGGTGATAATGCACAGGGAAAAACCAATATTCTTGAAGCCATTTATATGACGGCAACAACAAAATCGCACAGAGGCAGCAAGGATAAGGAAATAATCGAATTCGGAAAAGATGAAAGTCATATAAGGACAGAATTAAAGAAAAATGATATAGGACACAGGATAGATATTCATCTTCGAAAGAATAAAAACAAAGGTATAGCCATAGATATGATACCGATAAAAAGGTCTGCAGATCTATTCGGTATGATAAACATAATACTTTTTTCACCGGAGGATTTATCCATTATAAAAAACGGACCTTCAGAAAGAAGAAGGTTTATGGATATGGAATTGTGCCAGTTAAACAGGATATATTATAACAATTTATCCACTTACAATAAAATTTTGAATCAGAGAAATAATCAGTTAAAGGCCGATATGTACGGTAAAAACCGGGATATGCTTGATATCTGGGACAGTCAGCTTATAGATTACGGTTTAAAAATTATAGATGAAAGAAATAATTTCATAGATATGATAAATGAAATTATTGAAGATATACACAATCATCTTACTGACGGAAAAGAAAAGCTTAAACTTATTTATGATAAGAATGTAACAAAAGAAAACTTTTCCATAGAACTTTGTAATAAAAGAGATATGGATATAAGGCTTATGAGTACATCTGTCGGACCTCACAGAGATGACATTATATTTATGATAAATGATATAGATGTCAGAAGGTACGGTTCGCAGGGGCAGCAAAGAACGGTTGCACTTTCTTTAAAGCTTGCGGAAATTGAATTGGTTAAGAAAATAATCAATGATAATCCCATACTTTTACTTGATGATGTTATGTCTGAGCTTGATACAGGCAGAAGAAATGCACTTTTATCATCCATTAACGGGATACAAACTATTATAACCTGTACGGGTTATGATGATTTTATAAAAGAAAGACTCAATATTGATAAGATTTACAAGATTGAGCAGGGAAAGATTTCATTAATGAAAATGAATGAAACAGGAGGAAGTTATGAGTAACCAAAACGAAACTAACTACGGTGCAGACCAAATTCAGATTTTAGAGGGTTTGGAAGCAGTTAGAAAAAGACCTGGTATGTATATCGGTAGTACATCTACAAGAGGCTTACACCATCTTGTTTACGAGATAGTTGATAATGCGGTAGATGAAGCACTTGCCGGATATTGCTCGGAGATAAATGTATTTATAAATGAGGATAATACCATAACCGTTATAGATAATGGTAGAGGTATACCTACCGGTATTCATGAAAAAGCCGGTATTCCTGCGGTTGAAGTTGTATTTACAATACTTCATGCCGGCGGTAAATTCGGCGGTGGCGGATACAAGGTTTCAGGTGGTCTTCACGGAGTTGGTGCATCGGTAGTTAATGCATTATCAAACTGGCTTGAGGTTGAAGTATCGCGTGACGGTAAGATTTACAGACAGCGTTACGAAAGAGGTCACGTAATATACAAGCTTAAGGAAGTAGGAAAGACCGATAAGACAGGAACAAAGGTTACGTTCCAGCCTGATGATACCATTTTTGATGATGTTGTATTTGAATATGATACGCTTAAAACTCGTCTTCGTGAAATGGCATTTCTTACCAAGGGACTTAAGATTACTCTTGAGGATAAAAGAGAAGGTAAGGAGAAGAAGGGTGAATATCATTACGAGGGCGGTATAAAGGAATTCGTAGAATATCTTAACAGACATAAGACTGTTCTTTACGATAAGGTTATTTATTGTGAAGGTCAGAAGGATGATATATATGTTGAAGTGGCTTTACAGCATAATGATTCTTACAATGAAGCTACTTTCAGTTTCGTTAATAACATAACCACTCCTGAAGGAGGTATGCACCTTACCGGCTTCAGAAGTGCAATCACCAAAGTATTTAACGACTACGCAAGAACCAATAAAATACTTAAGGATAAAGAGGAAAATCTTTCGGGTGATGACTTAAGAGAAGGTCTTACAGCTATAGTAAGTATCAAGATTCCTGAGCCTCAGTTTGAAGGACAGACCAAGCAGAAGCTCGGTAATGCCGAAGCAAGAACCGCAGTTGAAGGTATTGTTTCAGAGAAGCTTACTTATTTCCTTGAGCAGAATCCTCAGGTTGCAAAGGCAATCGTAGGAAAGGCAGTTCTTGCACAAAGAGCAAGAATGGCTGCAAGAAAAGCAAGAGATGTTGCAAGAAAATCTTCTCTTGAAAGCAGTATGGCACTTCCCGGTAAGCTTGCGGATTGTTCGGATAAGGATCCTAAGAACTGTGAGATTTATATAGTCGAGGGAGATTCCGCGGGTGGTTCGGCTAAGACCGCAAGATCAAGAGCTACTCAGGCTATACTTCCTCTTAGAGGAAAAATACTTAATGTCGAGAAGGCAAGAATAGACAAGATTCTCGGAAATGAAGAGATTAAAGCTATGATTACCGCTTTCGGTACCGGCGTTAAGGAAAACTTTAACATTGAAAAATTAAGATATAACAAGATAATTATCATGACCGATGCCGACGTGGACGGAGCTCATATAGCTACGCTTATGCTTACGTTCTTCTACAGATTTATGCCGGATCTTATCAGACAGGGACATGTATATCTTGCACAGCCGCCTCTTTATAAGCTGGAGAAAAACAAGAAGACATGGTATGCGTACAGCGATGATGAGCTTACCAAGATTCTTGATGAGGTAGGACGTGATACCAATAATAAGATTCAGCGTTACAAGGGACTTGGTGAGATGGATGCCGAGCAGCTTTGTGATAAAACCATGGATCCTGAGAAGAGAGTTCTTCTTCGAGTTGCCATAGATGATGACAACGAGTCGGAGCTTGATATTACATTTGACACGCTCATGGGTGAAAGAGTTGAGCCTAGACGTGAATTTATAGAAACAAATGCGAAATTCGTAAAGAATCTCGACATCTAACGGAGGTAAGGTTTAAATGGATGAGAATACAATTTTTGATAAAATCCAAGAAGTAGACTTGAAGAAAACCATGGAAAACTCATACATTGATTATGCGATGAGTGTTATCGCCGCAAGAGCTTTACCTGATGTAAGAGATGGTTTGAAGCCTGTTCAGCGTAGAATTCTTCATTCAATGGTTGAACTTGGAAATACACCTGACAAGCAGCACAGAAAATGTGCCCGTATCGTCGGTGATACAATGGGTAAATATCATCCACATGGTGATTCATCAATATATGATGCTCTTGTTAAGCTCGCACAGGAATGGAATACCAGATATCCGCTTGTAGACGGACATGGTAACTTCGGTTCCGTCGACGGAGACAGCGCAGCTGCAATGAGATATACAGAGGCAAGACTTTCAAAGATTTCTCTTGAAATGGTTGCCGATATCAATAAAGATACAGTTGATTTTGTACCTAACTTTGATGAGACTGAAAAAGAACCTACTGTACTTCCGAGCCGTTATCCTAACCTTTTGGTAAACGGTACATCGGGTATCGCGGTAGGTATGGCTACAAATATTCCTCCTCACAATCTTCGTGAGATAGTAAATGCTGTTGTTAAGATAATTGATAACAGAGTACTTGAGGACAGAGAAACCGATATAGAGGAAATTCTTGAGATAGTAAAGGGTCCTGATTTTCCTACCGGAGCACAGATTCTCGGAACATCGGGAATTACCGATGCATACAGAACCGGACGAGGAAAGATTAAGGTAAGAGCCATATCCGAGATAGAGCCGATGGCAAACGGAAAGCAGCGTATAGTTGTTACCGAGCTTCCTTATATGGTTAACAAAGCAAAGCTTATCCAAAAGATTGCTGAGCTTGCAAAAGAAAAAAAGATAGACGGTATTACAGATCTTCGTGACGAGTCTTCTCGTGAAGGTATGAGAATAGTTATCGAATTAAGAAAAGATTGTAATGCCAACATAATACTTAATCAGTTATATAAGCACACACAGATGCAGGATACATTCGGTGTTATCATGCTTGCACTTGTAGATCAGGAGCCTAAGGTTCTTAACCTTCTTGAAATGCTCGGTTATTACTTAAAGCATCAGGAAGATGTAGTAACAAGAAGAACCAAGTTTGATCTCGATAAAGCCGAAAGACGTGCGCATATAGTTGAAGGTTTACTTATAGCTCTTGATAATATTGATGAAGTTATCAAGATAATAAGAGGATCAAAGGCGGTAGCCGATGCTAAACTTGCTCTTATGGAGAAGTTCGGACTTACCGAGATACAGGCCGAAGAAATCGTAAACATGCGTCTTCGTGCTCTCACCGGTTTGGAAAGAGAGAAGCTTGAAAATGAGTTTAAAGAACTTATGGCAAGAATTGCAGAGCTTCGTTCAATCCTTGCTGATGAGAAAAAACTCCTCGGAGTTATAAAAGAAGAAATACTTATACTTGCCACAAAGTACGGCGATGACAGAAGAACTTCAATCGGTATAGATATGGATGACGATCTTACCGTTGAGGATCTTATAAAGAAGGAAAATGTTGTTATTGCGATGACCAAGCTCGGTTACATCAAGAGAATGACGGTTAACAACTTCAAGAGCCAGAACCGCGGAGGTAAGGGTATAAAGGGTATGCAGACCATAGAGGACGACTTCATAGAAGATCTCTTTATGACTACAACCCACCACTATATTATGTTCTTTACCAACATGGGTAAGGTATACAGACTTAAGGCATACGAGATTCCTGAAGCAAGCAGAACCGCAAGAGGTACCGCAATAGTCAACCTGCTTCAGCTTATGCCGGATGAGAAGGTAACAGCCGTTATTCCTATACTTAAGTACAGAGATGACAGATACTTGTTTATGTGTACAAAAAATGGTATAGTAAAGAAGACGAAGATTACCGAATATCAGAATGTAAGAAAGTCAGGTCTTGCAGCCATAACATTAAAGGAAGGCGATGAGCTTATCGAGGTTAAGGCTACGGATAACAGAAAAGATATACTTCTTGTAACCAAGCATGGTATGTGTATCAGATTTAACGAGTCTGATGTAAGAAGTACCGGAAGAACATCCATGGGTGTTATCGGTATGAATGTAAATGACGGTGATGAAATCATCGGCATGCAGCTTGATACACAGGGAGAGGCACTTCTTATCGTTTCCGAGAACGGACTTGGAAAGCGTACTCCTATAGAAGAATTTACACCACAGAGACGTGGCGGTAAGGGTGTTAAGTGTTACAAGATTAACGACCGTTCAGGTGAGGTAATAGGCTTTAAGGCAGTTAATGATGATAATGAGATAATGCTTATAACCAATCAGGGAATTGTTATAAGAATTCTTTGTAAGGATATATCAAAACTCGGAAGAATCACAACAGGTGTTAAGCTTATAAATATGGATATCGAGCATGACGTTACCGTTGCAAGTATCGCAAAGGTAAGACAGAAGTCGGCAGAAGAATCCGAATCACTTGAGGCACTTGAAGCTCTTGAAAAAGAGATGAACGAAAATGATAATGCGGAGGGAGCACCTGAATTAGACGAGGATATAGAGGTTGAGGGTGATCCTGAAGAGGGAGAAAAGGAATAAATGTATCAAAGATATATAAGATACATATGAGAAGCGAGAGGTGAAATACATGGGCGATACAATAAAGGACGGCCTTGAAGGATTAAGCAAAATAGAAGGTTTTACAGACCATTTATATATAGCTATTTACTGGGTCGCAGTTATATTTATAATACTTTTTGTAGCCTATATATTTGCGGCGGTTAACTGTTACATAAACAGGAAAAGACGTGGTGTGTCGAGCGCCGACAATGATGATTTTTTGGATGATTAAATAATTTATGAGGCAGCAGTCATATAGTTTTTATATGACTGTTATGCTCTTTGGAGAAAAAATGCGGGAAATAAATGTAAGTACTATTACCGAAGCGGTTAAAGAAATGTGCATAAGTGCAAATCTTTATCTGGCTGAGGATATGGAATGTGCTTTAAAGAATGCCGCCAAAGAAGAAGACGGTAAACTCGGAAAGCAGATTTTAAACCAGCTTATGGACAATCTTGAGATTGCCAAAGGGGATAAGATACCGATATGTCAGGATACCGGAATGGCAGTATTCTTTGTAAATGTCGGACAGGAAGTTCATATAGAAGGCGGAAGTCTTACCGAAGCGATTAACGAAGGAGTACGACAGGGATATACGGAGGGTTATCTCAGAAAATCCGTTGTGGGAGATCCTTTACTAAGAGTTAATACAGGAGATAACACTCCTGCGATAATCCATTATGATATAGTTGAAGGGGATTCGTTGGAGATAACCATAGCGCCGAAGGGCTTCGGAAGCGAAAATATGAGCAAGGTTTATATGCTAAAGCCTGCGGACGGAGTTGACGGTGTAAAGGCAGCGGTTATTCAGGCTGTTAAGGATGCGGGACCGAATTCGTGTCCGCCGGTTGTTGTAGGCGTTGGTATAGGCGGAGACTTTGAATTGTCCGCAAAGCTTGCGAAGAAGGCACTTACAAGAAAAGCGGGATCACATTCAAAACTTCCTCATATAGCAAAGCTTGAAGATGAGCTTTTGGATGAGATAAACAAAACAGGCATAGGTCCGGGGGGACTGGGTGGAAAAACTACGGCATTAGCCTTAAATATAGAAACCTATGCAACACACATAGCGGGACTTCCCGTTGCGGTAAATATGTGTTGTCATGTAAATAGACATTTGACGAAAATATTATAAAATACAAATGTTAGGGGGATAAAAAGATGGAAAGAAGAAAAAGAGGCTTTTTAGGTACTACAAAAGCAAGACTTATATTCAGCATGGCGCTGTTATGTATTATACCTCTTGCTGTAGCTATTTTAATAAGCTATAAGAGTGCGACGGAAAATGCAAAAGAAAGTGCTGAGAAGTTAAATCGTAAGCAGGCCGATTATGTTGAGATGGATTTCAACAATAAGATGACAGCCAACTTAAGAGCGATGGAACAGATTATTATTTCAAAATCAACAAGAGATTTTGTAAAAGATCCTGAGGATCCTGTAAAATACGCTGCAATGGTTGCTCAGCTTCAGTTCGTTGATGAGAGATTTAATGACGGGAACTCAACAGTTGTAACGGGTGCCGACGGACAAAACCTTGCACGTTCGAAAGGTGATTTTACAAATATTGCCGACAGACAGTATTTCCAGTATGCTATGGCAGGATATGCAAATCTGTCAGATGTTTCCATAAGTAAGACAACAGGTGCAAGAATTATTGTTCCTGCCGTTCCTATCGTTGATGAAGACGGAACAACAGTTATCGGTGTACTTACCCGTAACTACAATATCGGATTCTTATATGAGCTTCTTGTAAGCGAAGCCGAAGAAGGACAGACCATATTGATTATGGATAAAAACGGTATGGTTGTTGCAACTTCAAAAACCGAGATGGGACCTGAGGATTCAATCGATTTAACAGATAGTAATGTTTACAAGAAGGTTCAGGAAGGAAAAGAAAGCGACACATTTATAGAGACAACGCTTGAGGGAGAAAAGGTAATTACATCATATGTAACGGAGCCGATTTCAGGATGGGCTATAGTAGTATCTACAGAGTATGATGTTATTATGAAGTCCTCAAACAGAGCAGCTATGTTAATGTTTATTATCGGAATTGTTCTTGCTATCCTTGCAATTATAATTGCGGTTATTATAAGTAACAGTATTAACGGACCTATCAAGGTAATGGATGAGTCACTTCAGCTTTTGGCAAACGGTGAGTTTAAGGAAATTAACAAGTATCAGACTCGTGGTGATGAGTTTGGAACAATGGTTCAAAATACCAATTCCGTTATAGCTAAAATCAGAGATATAGTTGCTTCGATAAGAAAGACGGCAGGCGAGCTTGATAAAGATTCGAACAGCGTTGCCAATACAGCAAATCAGATTACACATACTATGGAAGGTATTTCGATTGCGGTTCAGGGTATTTCAACCGGTGCGGTTCAGCAGGCAGACGAGATTCAGCAGGCTACGGAAAGCATTCAGGTTATTTCAGGAAATATCGAAGGTGTTACCGACGATGCAACCGGACTTGCTAAGACCGCTGAGATAATGCATATTAATTCAAGAAATTCTGAGAAAGACCTTCAGGCTCTTGAGCAGTCATCAAATCAGATGGCACAGGCTATTGACAGAATTATGGAAGTTATTAAGGCTACAAGCCAGGCAGTTAATAACATTTCGGAAAAGACTACAAATATTGACTCTATAGCATCACAGACAAATCTTCTTGCATTGAACGCTTCAATTGAGGCAGCAAGAGCCGGTGAAGCAGGACGAGGCTTCGTAGTCGTTGCGGAAGAAATCGGAAAGCTTGCAACCGAGTCAGCTAACTCCGCAAATGAAATTAAGGAAGAGATGGATAAGCTTCTTATGCAGTCAGAAGAGACTGTACGAGTTGCGGATGATGTTTCAAAGACCAACAAGTATCAGTACGATATCATCAGCACAACAGTTAACAATATTCAGAGTCTTATTGAAGAGATTCAGACTACGGTTAACGGCGTAGGAAATATTAACAATAACGCTGCAGCATGTAACGACTCAAGAGTTATTGTTGTTGATGCGATGACAAACATTTCCGCAATTTCAGAAGAAAATGCAGCAAGTACAGAAGAAACTTCAGCATCAATGGATCAGATAAACGATACTGTAGGAGTTCTTGCAAAAGAAGCAAATATTCTTAAAGAGCATGCAGATATGCTTATGGAAGAAATAAAATTCTTTAAGATGTAAGGAATTTTTAATATGGGTAAAATAAAAGAGCTTTTAGCAGAGCAAAAAAATGTTGTTAAAGAGATTTTTTTCAGATATATAGCTACTATAATTGCCGTATTCCTGTTCTGCCTCGTTGCGATTTACGAGGTGGATAATACAGGAAGCGGTGAAGTAGCGGAACATCTGATGACGTTCTTTGCAATCTTTGCCTGCGGAAGCTTTTTTATTGAAACCGTTTTTAAAAAAAATAAGGTTATAACGTATGTAATTGATGCATTAATTTCGCTTTTATTTACCGCGCTTGCATTTAATCTTTATGATTGGGCAGGTCAGGATGTATTTGATACATTTGTAAAATATTTTATTCTATATATCATTATCTTGCTTGGTATGAGCTTTTATACAATTATCAAAAAATCCGGAATGTCATTTCAAGGCTATGTTAATACGGTAGGTCTTAATTTGGGCAAGTGGTGTGCCATATTTGCAATTTTAAATTTAGGAATACTAATTATCTTTGAAATATATAACAGTCTTATTGTAAAGATAGATGTATATGATTTCTGGGCAAAATTTGAGCTTCTATTGACCGGAATATTATATTTTCCGTATGCTCTTATATGCATTACACCGGATAAAGAAGAAAAACCTAAATTTTTCAAGGTGCTTTTGAAGTTTCTTCTTGTACCGCTCCTTCTTATTGCAATGATAATAATATATATGTATATATTCAAGATATTGTTTATCGGAAGTGTTCCAAGCAACGAAGTATTTGAAATATGTGCGGGCGTATTTGTACTCGGATTTGTCATTTCAACGTTGGCATATGCTTATCTGGATAATGCCACAGTTAAGGCGAAGAACGGTATCGCAGGGGCAGAAGAAAGTAATGAAGCGGGCAAAAAGGGAATATATGAGAAGATTATATTATATTTAAAGTATGGTTTTATTCCGATGGTTTTACTTGAGATATATTCTCTTGGTATCAGAATAAGCGATTACGGAGTGACCGAGGACAGATATATCGGCGTTGTATTTATAATTGCACAGATAATATATATCGCATGGGAACCGATAAATAAGCTTATATCGGGAATTGGCAGGGTAGATATAAAGGAAGCGGACACCAAAGCTATATCTTCGGATACATTTGATAATAATGAAATATCAACGGAAAAGAAAAAAGATGAAAAAACAGGCTTTGGAAAAGGTTATGAGAAGCTGATATTTGTTGCGATAATCATATATATATTTACTGTAATCGTTCCGTTTACCAATATTGAATTTTGTTGCTATGCATCGCAAAAAAGCCGTATGGAGAAGGCTCTTTTAAATAACGATTATGCAACGGCTCACAGTGCTTTAAACTCCATCAGATATAACAGATACGGAAAGAAGTATCTTGACGAAAACTATACCGAAGAAGAGCTGGAAGAGATACACAGCAAGTATTACGAAATACACAAAAATAACGGAGAATATTATTACAGTGGGGGAGTATATATTTCACCGTATTATAACTCGCCCGAGATAGATATTGCGGGATATTCGAAGATGTATACGTTTTCAAACACAATAAGTTATTCATTTGAGATGGATGATGCTGATTTGATATTGAAGTCACAAAGCAGTGATACCGATAACGCAGACAGACTTGAAATAAACGACGTAAGCGACATTGTAAGCGATGCACTTAAGGATTACGGATATAACAGTCAGGACAGCAGTCGTAATTATGAAGCCGTTCCTATAAGGGAATATGTTTTCGGTGATAAGAAGCTAATTATAAATAATCTCAGTTTTTATTATTTTGAGGACGGAAAAACGATTAGCGGTTTTCATATTGCAGGATATGTGTTGATAAAATAGTTAAAACAAAAGGTTGTGCTTGATAAAAAAGAGCAGTATTCGGAAAAGCCGGGTATGGAAGAATCGCAGATTCATAATGATTACGGATTAAAATAAAAAAAGAAGGAAATGGCAAAATGAGCGAAGAAAAGAAAAAAGTTAACGTACCTTTTGAAAAAAAAGATGTCATAAATTTAAAATCGGGAGAATATATTTATCTTACGGGAACAATATACAGCGCAAGAGATGCGGCACACAAGAGAATGTATGACAGTATAAACGAGGCGGTTGAAAAGGACGGTTCGGTTGCGGACTATGACGGTAAAAAGCTTTTTGAAGAAGGCATACTTCCTTTTGACATAACCGATAATGTGATATATTATCTCGGGCCTACGCCTGCAAAGCCGGGTCAGGTTATAGGTTCGGCAGGTCCGACAACAAGTACGAGAATGGACAAATATACACCGCTTTTACTTTCAAAGGGACTTTCCGGAATGATAGGAAAGGGCAAGCGCGGCGAGGCAGTTATAAATGCAATCGTTGACAATAAGGCGGTTTACTTTGCGGCTGTCGGCGGAGCGGGAGCACTTTTGTCAAAGTGTATCAAAAAATCCGAAGTAATAGCTTATGACGATCTCGGAACCGAAGCCATAAGAGAAATGTATGTAGAAGACCTTCCGGTTATAGTTGTTATAGATTCGGAAGGAAATAATTTATACGAAACCGCAATAGAAGAATATAAAGCAAATAAATAAAAGAAATATAAGTTATTGCAAAGTTGCGGAAAATTAAAGGTTTTGGTTGACAAATACGCAGATATTTGTTATTATACTTAAGCGTGTTAAATTCATAAATAGAATTTAAGGAAGCGCGACAGCTTAATAAGCACCATAAATATTGGTAGGATTTAGGCATTTGGAGATGTACTCAAGTGGCTGAAGAGGCGCCCCTGCTAAGGGTGTAGGTCGTTCGCGCGGCGCGAGGGTTCAAATCCCTCC
>JAFSZR010000213.1 GCA_017459135.1 Lachnospiraceae bacterium
AGTATAATGGGATTGTTGGTTAGCAATTATATTTTTTTAGGACGGAATGTGTGAAAAATGGGGTGATAATATAATGCGTTCATTAAGAACAAGAATAACCGTAATGATGCTCTGTGTAATTCTTACCGCTCTTGTAATCGTTACATTACTCAGTGCGATATTTATTCGAAAGACTGAAAGTCAAAAGACCGATCAGTTACTTCTCATGCTGTGTGAGTCGGGAGAACGAAGTCTCGATTATTATTTTGACAGTGTTCAGAATTCGGTGTTAAAGGTAGCATCTTATGCTGAAGAAAACCTTGAAGGGCTGGATGATAAACAGCTTGAGAAACATGTGGAAGAAATTCGAGAGTATTTCAGCATGATGGCATCAAAGACAAAAGGAGTTTTGACATATTACTATCGTATCGATCCGTCGGTTTCATCTTCGGTAAAAGGTTTTTGGTATATTGATCTTACGGGAGAAGGTTTCGAGGAACATGAAGTAACCGATATTACACAATATGATGTAAATGATACTTCAAAACTGGTGTGGTTCACTGTACCTAAACATGAAGGACAACCCGTTTGGCTGTCGCCGTATATAACGGATAATCTTGATGTTCGTGTTATATCATATGATGCACCGGTTTATTGGAACGGACAGTTTGTCGGAGTAGTCGGAATTGAAGTTGACTATTCGACCATGGCGGCGGAAGTAGACGGTATAAGGCTTTATGATAACGGTTATGCTTATCTTAGCGATTCCGATGGAAATATATTTTACCATCCGCACATCGATACGACGGATCAATCTTCGGATCCGGCATATGAAGTTCCGTTTGGTAAGTCTGATAACAGCATTTTTTTAAGATATACCTATGAAGGAGAGGAAAAAGAAGCCGTATGGCGTCCTTTGAGTAACGGTATGCGTCTTATTGTTACGGTTCCCGTTTCCGAAACGAAGGGTAACTGGAAGGGGCTCATATTAAACATTGCGATGGGTGCCGTTGTAGTACTCCTGGTAGCAAGCCTCTTTTTGATGTTCTATACGAAGCGTTTGACAAAACCGCTTGAGCAGTTGACTGCGGCAGCGGAACAGGTTGATAAGGGTAATTATGATTTTAATCTGACCTACGATAAAGACGATGAAATAGGAAGACTTACGAGAATGTTTAAAAGTCTGTCGGGTAATGTTGAGGTTCATATTAATAATCTTAACGAGCAGGTGTTTGTTGATTCGCTCACGCATGTAAAAAATAAGGGCGCTTTGATGGTTGCTTTAGAGGATTTGCAAAAGCAGATTAATAAAGGTGCCAATGATGCGGAGTTTGCAATCGGTGCATTTGATTGCGATAGCCTTAAGGTAGTGAATGATCGATACGGGCATGAAAAGGGTGATATTTATCTGAAGAAAGCCGCCCGTACGATTGGTGCCGTTTTCAAGCATAGTCCGGTGTTTAGAACAGGTGGGGATGAGTTTGCCGTAATTTTGAAAAATGAAGATTATCGCAATATAGATTCCCTTTTGGAACAGTTTGATAAAACCATGGACGAGATAAACTCATCTATTGATGACCTGTGGGAACAGGTGCGTATTTCAAAGGGCTTTGCCTTTTTTGATCCGGCCGAAGACAGTTCGGCTGTTCAGGTTATGCAACGTGCGGATGAGCTCATGTATGAGAATAAACGAGACAGAAAAAAACAGCTTAAGAATTAAGTTTTCATTAATTCAAAAAAATCTTAAAATAATACTTGAAAAGAATTTTTAATTACATTATTCTCCTCTTAGGACGTCCAAATCAAAACTAAGAGGAGGATTTTTTATGACTAAAGAAGAGCTTCACAGATCTATCAAAAACAGTACGGGAAATGAAAGCAATATATGCCAGATCAGTGCCGTTAAGGACGGAAAGGTCGCTTACGAGGACTGCTGGCGCGGATTTAAAACCGAGGATGCCGTGAATGTCAATTCAGTGACTAAAGGCGTTATGTCCTTACTGGCGGGAATTGCCATAGACAAGGGCTGTATCAGGAGTGTAGACCAAAAGGTTATGGATTTCTTTCCGGATTATATGGTTAAGCGTGGCGAGAAAACAATTTACGAGGTTACGGTTAAGCATCTTTTGACTATGACTGCACCGTATAAGTATAGGTCTGAACCATGGACCAAAGTATGTACTTCCGATGATTGGACCCTTGCTGTGCTTGATTTTCTCGGGGGCAGAAAGGGCATAACCGGTGAGTTCAAATATGCAACCCTCGGTATACAGATATTGGCGGGAGTGATAGAAAATGCGATGGGCGAAAAATGCATAGATATCGCAAACAACTATCTTTTCAAGCCGTTGGGAATAGCCGAGCATGTAATACACGGTGACAGTTCAAAAGAAGATCAGTTCGACTTCTTTATGAATAAGAACCCGAGAAAGAACGAGTGGTATTCCGATCCGCAGGACACGGTTACCGCAGGTTGGGGTCTTTGTATGTCTGCACATGATATGGCTAAGCTCGGAGAACTTGTATTAAACAACGGAATGTACAACGATGAAAGAATTATCTCCGAAGCATATATCAAAGATATGACGACACCGCATCTTAAGTTGGGCGAGAGATTCGGCTTTATGAATTACGGATATTTATGGTACAAGCCTTTTGATGAAAGAGAAGTATATGCGGCAATCGGTGATAGCGGAAACATAATCTATGTAAACAAAGAGAAAAATGTGTCTGTCGGAATGACCGGTACATTTAAGCCGAGGATATTTGACAGAGTGGATTTTATAGAAAAGAAAGTTTTGCCGGTTATTGAGTGAGGGCGGTATGTAAAATGACGATAAAACAATTGCGGCAATATCGATAGAAGAAGATATAGATATATGATATAATTCTTTTATGTAATACGTATTGACAGGGGGTATTGATATGTTTGTAAATAAGATGAATCAGCTGTATAAACCCAAAAGGGTATTGTTTTATAGAGATATTAAACACGGAGAGGTAGAAGAAATTTTAGGCGGCGGTGGTATGCCTGAATTTGATAAATATAAGAATACATTCGGAACATATGATGCTCCGGGTATATTTTATATTGCTTCTAAAGATGAACCGGTTATCGGTGTTGAATTCAGAATGGACGACCCAAGAATTAACTATCCGGAAAACATGGAATCAATTGTTCTGAACGAGTCATTTTTTTATTCGCTTGAAATTGATAATGAAATATCTTTCAGCAAAGACACAATCAAAGAATTAATGGAGAAGGTTACAATAGATGATGATGCACGTCGTAATTTCAGCTATCTTGTTATGAAAAAAACAAGCAATGTAATCGGTGTATTTCCTGACAATAAAATTAGAATACTATACGAGATGGAACTTTCCGAAGATATGGCGCAATATGTCATAAAAGATGAGGCGGCTGCTTTTCATAAAGCCGATCTTTATCATAAAGCCTTCTTTGATCCTATTACAGATCATTATAACTGGAATCATCTTGTAGCATTTCTTGAAATGCCTATGAATATTGGGGTGAGCGACTATAGTTTTGTTCATTTTGATGTAAAAGCCTTCAGGGTAATAAACGAGGTTTACGGTCATGCCGCGGCAAATAAGGTGCTCTGTAATATTGTGAAAGTAATGAACGAGGCTGACTTTGTTTTTGCCAGCGGTCGCTGTCACAACGACAATTTTGCAATGATGATTAAAGATATGCCTGTTGAGGAAACGGTAGAAACGCTTAAGAAATTTTTTGATAAGCTTTCTACACTTGAGGAGGATCCGAATTACAAGATTCTTTACAGATGCGGCGTGGTAACGATGCCTATATCGCTTCTTGCGGGCAATCGCGTGGCGGATGCTGCAAAGATGGCACAGGCTCTCGGACAGGATCAGAATAAAACGGAGATTATGATTTATACTCAAAAGATGCATGATGATGTTTTGTGGAGTAATTACATAAAAGCATATTTGGATACCGCCATTAAAAATGATGAGTTTCTTGTATATCTCCAGCCGAAAATTGACAGCACAAATAACAAGGTTAAGGGAGCAGAGGCTTTGTGCCGTTGGAATTATAAAAAGCAGGAAATGCTATCTCCGTATAAATTTATTCCGTTCTTTGAAAAAGACGGTTCGATTGGAAAGATTGACGATATCGTACTTCGTAAGGTATGTGGCGCATTAAAAAAATGGAAGAGTGAAGGAAAAGAGTTATATCCCGTATCGGTAAATCTTTCAAGAAGCAGAATGTATGATAGAACGATTATAGATCATTTCACTAAAATAGTTGACAGTTATGGTGTTGCGCACGAACTTATAGATTTTGAGCTTACGGAAAGTGCATATTACGATAATACCGAGCAAATGATAAATACTCTGTATGCACTTCGCAATCGTGGCTTTAAGATATCAATGGATGATTTTGGAACGGGATATTCATCGTTGTCACTTCTTACCTGCATGCCGATTGATACACTTAAAATTGACAAGAGCTTTGTGGACAAAATCGGAGGAAGTAACGAAAAGGAAGAGGATTTGGTCGTATTGAAACATATAATTTCTTTGGCGAAAGACCTGGGATTTTCCTGTCTGGCAGAAGGCGCCGAGTACAAAGAACAGGTTGACCGACTTAGCGCGTTGGGTTGCAATACTATTCAGGGATACTACTACAGTAAGCCTATTTCGATTGAAGAATTTGATGAGAAGTATTTGAGGGAAAGGTAAAATCAAGCAATAACGGAGATTTTAGTTAATGATAAAAATACTCTTTGTCTGCCACGGCAATATCTGTCGCTCGCCTATCGCGGAGTTTGTATTTAAGGATATGGTCGAAAGGGCAGAATTATCAAATAAATTTCATATAGAATCAAGAGCGACGCATACCGATGAAATCTGGAATGGTGTCGGAAGTGAGGTGTATCCGCCGGCAAAGAAGATTCTTGCGGAGCACGGTATATCCTGTAAGGGTAAGAGGGCGCAGCTTTTGACGAAAAGAGATTATAAAGAGTTTGACTATATCATTGGAATGGACTCGGAAAATGCAAGGCATATGCCGAGGATAACCGGCGGAGATCCGGACGGAAAGATTTCGCTTCTTATGGATTATACCAGCAGACCGAGAAGTGTGGCAGATCCTTGGTATACCGGAGATTTTGAAACCACGTACGCCGATGTTTTGGAGGGTTGTGCGGGTTTCCTGGATTTTTTAAAAACAACCGGAAATATTCTATAATGATGTAACGCTTATAGCAAAAAAATATAATAAAAAAGATAAACAAATATAGAAATGTTACGAGGTACCGATTATGAAAACCAGAGAACAGGCATTAAAATACGGGCTTTCTTTTCCTGACACATATCAGGATGCACCGTTTCATGATACAAATTGGCAGTTGGTCAGGTATAAGGGAAATGACAAGGCGTTTCTGTGGACTTATGAAAAGGACGGTTATATCTGCTTAAATGTTAAGGTTGATCCGGACAAGGCTTATTTTATAAGGCAGATGTTTCCTTCGGTCAAGCCGGGATATCATCAAAACAAAATGCATTGGAATACGATTATCCTTGACGGAACAGTGCCTGATAAAGAGATAAAGATGATGATAGCCGAAAGCTATGATTTGATTTCTGACAGTCCGACAAAGAGGATTTATGAAGCGGTGAAAAAGATTCCGAAGGGAAAGGTAGCAACTTATAAGACTATTGCGAAAGTTGCGGGTGAGCCTAAGATGGCTCGTGCGGTAGGAAATGCACTTCACAAAAATCCTGATCCTGAAAACATACCTTGCTATCGCGTGGTGAATTCCAAGGGGATGCTTGTTGAAGCTTTTGTATTTGGAGGAGCGGGAGTTCAAAAAGAGCTTTTGGAAGCGGACGGAATAACGGTAAAAGACAACAAGGTTGATTTAAAAATCTATGGTTGGGACGGTAGGTAAACAGAGCCGTCAATAGAGCATAAAAATTAAAGAATATTTTGAATTAAAAAACAATATTAAATAAAAAACAAATAAAAACAAATCCGAATATTAACTTCCGGCTAATATTTACCGATATAAGTCATAGAAAGCCGTTTTTGGCTTTCTATGGCTTATTTTGTTTTGCAAAAGGAGTTGCACTAATTAATTCGCAAAGGAGGGCGAGATATGGCAATTGGAATGAACGGCTTTACTTCACAGGCTGCAAGCTATGTAAATGCAGAGAACAGTAAAGCAAAATCTATCAAAGAAAAGTCGGCAAATGCGGACAGCGGCAAGGGTGTTAAGACCGCCAAAGAAATCAAAAACAGCGGCTTTTTATCAGGCGCTGTATATGAAAAATCCGCAGAAGCATCAAGTGCATTGGAAAAATCCCAATCTTCAAAGTCGCAAGGATACGGCAGGACTGTCGGAACACCGAAATTATCCGAAGAAGCAGAAAAGTATTACAACAAGCTTAAAGCCAAATACGGAAATATGGACTTTGTTCTTGTAAGCAGCGATATGAAGGATGCTGCAAGATCACAGGCCGCAAGTTTTGCAAATCCCAATAAGATGGTTGTTCTTATCGATGAGGAAAAGATTGAGAAGATGGCAACCGATGAGGAGTTCCGCGACAAGTATGAGGGACTTATTGCTATGGCACAGATGGGTATGTCAAGCATGAAGAGCTCATTTGGAAATGATTCCGATATTAAGGGTTACGGTATGCAGGTTAATGATAACGGAACGGCATCATATTTTGCGGTTGTTAAGAAGTTAAATGACAATCAGGCAGAACGCATAAAGAAAAAGGGCGAGGAAAAGCTTGAAGAAAAGAAAGCCGAAAAGAAAAAGGCTGACAAGGAAGCAAGAGAAGAAGCATTAAAGAAAGTGACTGAAGATGGTGAAGAAGTTGACACGGAAAAAATAGATGAAACCGAAGAAATTCATGACTTGTTTGGATATTCGGAAGATGACAGATATGAGATAATATCGGCATCTTCGGTCAAAGAGCTGCTTTCAAAGGTCGGAGCCTACACCGGCAAGGACTATACATCCGAAGCTTATTCAGGCAGTCACATAGACTTCAGAGCATAAAAAAATCGCACGCATTATTGCGTGCGATTTTTTACTTTGCTTTATGCTTCTTTCTTGCTGCTTTCAAGAAATTTGTAACAGAGGGCTGCAATTGCACCTCCGATTAAAGGAGCAACTATGAATACCCATACTACAGAAAGAGGATCTGAGTTTCCTTCGATAGCTGCAATGATTGCAGGACCAAGGCTTCTTGCCGGATTAACAGAAGTGCCTGTAAGTCCGATACCTATGATGTGGATTCCAACAAGAGTAAGTCCGATGATGAGACCTCCGAAGGAACCATGATTTTGATTTTTGGAAGTAACACCAAGTATAAGAAGAACAAATAAAAATGTGAGAACAATTTCTACAAGTAAGCCTGCACCGATGCTGTCGTTAACACCACCCAAACCGTTAGTTCCGTAGCCTCCTGTCATATCGGTGATATCACCCAGAGCAAATATTCCGTCAAGTAAGGCTGAGCCTGCGAGAGCACCTAAAATCTGAGCGATTACGTAACCGCAGAAATCCTTTACAGACATACCACCGCTGATTAAAACACCGAGTGATACTGCAGGATTAACATGGCCGCCTGAAATGTTGCCGACACCGTAAGCCATTGCGATGATAGCAAGGCCAAAGGCAAATGCAGTAAGAATGTAGCCGGAGCCAAAGGCTGCATCGCAACCAACCAGCATGGCAGTTCCGCATCCCATAAAAACAAGAGTAAATGTACCTATAAATTCGGCAATGTACTTTTTCATTTTAAATTCCTCCTTAATATAAAATAATAGTTAATTTGAAAATATATTTTATCTTCAAGAAAAAACACAATTAGGGGTAAGTAAACTATCCCAACAAAGCTCTGTCGCAATAAGGACACTTGGTTGATTCACCTTTTACGATAGTTGCTGCGTTTCCGCAGCCCTGACAGGTAACCTCGACATAGATTTTCTTTGCTGTGTTTGCTTTATCTGAAGTAAGTACAAGCGTATTTGTATTTAAGTCAACAACCACATTTTTTATGTAACCTTTCATAATGAGCTTTTGTATTTCGTCTTCGACATTGCTTTCGTGAAGATGCTGACGAAGCTCACTGAAGGTTATGGTGGTATCGGTGTTGTTTGAAAAAACATATGCATATTTGCGTGCTTTAGACATATAAAAATATGAAAGACAGATTTTAATGATTGGAATTAAAAAGATTACATCCAGTACAATTGCCATAATACCCTGTGAAGTACTGTCGGCAAACTGTCCGGGAAGAATTGCTACTCCGGTGATAAAAAGTATTCCGAAAATTGTTAATAGAATCACATTTGATGCTTTTTTAACCGTAACCTTTGTTGTAAGATAATTATTCATTTGAAAATCCTCCAAAATTGATTTTTATATTTAATATGGAATTATTCCAGTTGGCCGGGACTGTTATTTTTTTCTATAAATTCTATGAATTCATCCTCAGGAATAGGTTTTGAAAAATAATATCCCTGAATGTAACTGATACCAAGGTTTTCCATCGTATCGAGCATTTCTTTGGTTTCGATTCCCTCGGAAACTATCTCAAGTTTAAGACCGTGTATCATATGCATGGCAGCGTCCATGACATATTTGGCCTTGCCGGTTTCAAAGTATGACATAATCATATCTCTGTCAAATTTTATGAGTCTTACCGGCATATCTACTATGTAATTAAGGTTGGAATTACCGGTTCCGAAATCATCAAGTGAGAAGCTTACTCCATAATCAATAAGCTTTTTCATATTATCCAGCATAAGCTTTTTTTCATAGATGGAAGCTGACTCGGTTATCTCAAGGTTTATCATAGACGGATCGACATTATACCATTCCATTATCTCTATAAAGCTGTCTGCCAAAAATTCATATGAAGCCTGAACGGTTGAGAGGTTTACTTCAATATATTCCAAGCCGTAATTTTCGGGATATTTGCTTGAAATGAAATGGCATACCTTTTTAAATACGAGCTCACCGATCTTTAATATCGAGCCGTTTTGTTCTGCTGAGTTTATAAATTCTCCCGGTGGGATGATGGACCCGTCTGTATCTACTATTCTTACAAGTGCTTCAGCCGATACGAAGCGTTTTTCCTTGATTGAGTAAATAGGCTGATAATAGACAACGATTCTATCTTCGTTTATTGCATCGGATATTGTCTGCTCCAGTATTTGCTCTTCGTACATTGAGTTTGCAATGCTTTCGTCAAGCACAAGCATACCTGTTTCCGCAAGGTCGATATTGTTTTTGTACGCATAATTGATACATGGTATGATATCTTCTGCAGTCTTGCAAATTTTAGTAGCCGGTAAGCCTATTATATTAGGGCTTATTATATAATCTTTCTTCGGACCCCAAGGTTGATTAAATCTGTCATCAATGGTTTCTAGCAAGGTATCATAGTTTTCCTGTTTTGTAACAAAAAACAGATTTCCCGCATTATCGGAAAATGCAATTCCTGTACTTACAGTAGAGGCAAATTCGAGTACTTCGCTGGAAATTAATGCGTTCTTTGTACGGTCGTTTGGTATAAATGGCGTGGACATAATGACATTAATAAGCGAAACATCGGTATTGCTTCCATATACCTGTCTTAAGTATTGATTAAGCGCATTTGGCGTAAAAAGACCGGTACGACGGTCTATATTTGTTTCGGGGTTTTCAAGGCTTAGGTAGATAACCAAAACACCTATTGAAGATGCAAAGCCGACCAGCAAAAGTTTATTGAAAATAAATTGTATAATCGTAGCTGTTATCCAGATTACCAGCCAGGAAAAAGCGGCTTTTCTACGTTTTGGATTGATTTTATCCTTGTGATGATATAACTGAAAAATGGTTATAGCCAAAAATGCTACGCAAAAAGCATAGGTTGTGAGTACACTCGGACCGTATGTAAATGCCGAATATATATCCTCAGTGTCTTTGTAAATCGGAAGAACCAACACAAGAACAGTTCCCAGAACAAGTATACTGTAAAATATATTTGCTCTCTTTTGATAAAGATGTGTCTGAATAAATATATCGGAGCATACGTATAAAAGTCCGTAAAAAGAAACCCATATTAAAGATACGAGATAGGTTTTACAGAGTATATCAACGATTACTTCCGGCAGATTTTCTATATAAAATAAAGAAACCATGGAAGCAACATCGAGAATAAGACTTGCCGTAACCGAAACAAAGATTCTTAAGAAAAGCTTCTCTGTTTTAAGGTGCAGCTTGCTTTTTCGCTGATAAAATATGAAAATTACAAATAAAATAATAATGCCGCAGCATTGCATTTTAATATTCATAAATTTATTCACCTTGTTTTTAATTAGCTGTAAAGACATAAATAGCTACTCTAATTGTAGTATTTTATGGAAGATTTGGCAATAGAAAACTAATATATGTAAAAATTGTTTGTTTTCCTTGAATAAATAGTTGTATTATGCTATTATTTTTTAGAATAGGGTATTGTGGTTTTTTAATACTCGAAAGCTATAAAATTATATAATTTAATAGGAGGGGTTAGATATGAATTGTACAGTATGCGGAGCAGTTATTCCTAACGGTCAACAGGTATGTCCGATGTGTGGAAATATGATTCAATATCAACAGCCACAGCAAGGTTACGGACAACCACAGGGCTTCCAGCAACCACAGCAGGGCTACGGACAGCCACAGGGCTTCCAGCAGCCACAGCAGGGCTACGGACAGCCGCAAAACTTCCAGCAGCCACAGCAGGGTTACGGACAGCCACAGGGCTTCCAGCAGCCACAGCAGGGCTACGGACAGCCACAGGGCTTCCAGCAGCCACAGCAGGGTTACGGACAGCCACAGCAACAATTCCGTCCACAGCCACAGCAGGGTTATGGACAGCCACAGCAGCAATTCCGCCCACAGCCGGCTTACGGTATGAATATGGGAAGTAATTTCAGAGGAGGATCAGCAGGCGGATTTTCTTTGATGACATTACTTCAAATGGTAGGTGGATTGTTTATTTTACTCACGCCAATTTTTAGCTGGTATTCAGCTAAGGCTAAGTATGGCGGGGCAAGCAACAAGATGACAGCAAATATGTTTAAGCTTGGCGGAAAGGACTATATGGACAAATCTTCATTTATCATTTTTGGTATTATAATAATAATTGTCGGTGTTGTCCTTTTGGCATCGGATATTATGGATTTTGTTCCTAGCATGAACGGATTCAAGCAGAGAAATTCATATTTGGTATTTGTTGAATTGGCTCTTATTGCCGCAGTCCTTGTATTTTTATTTGTTGTATTCTTTAATAAAGAATTGATGGATGGAATAAAAGAAGGTAAAGAAGCACTTAAGAGTAGCAGTAGTATGAAAGGCCATTGTAACCATGGAGTGGGACCTATTTTTGGTTGGATTGGTGTTGGTCTTGCAGCAGTTCCTAGAGTTTTAAAATTGACAAAGAAATAAGAAAGATAAAACTAATTAACCACTATTAATAATTATGAAGGTAATATACTTTCAAATTATATAATTTAAAGAAACAAGGAGGAAAATAAATGAATTGTACAGTATGTGGTGCAATGATACCGGATGGTTCGGCAGTTTGCCCTGTATGTGGAGCTAATCTTGCTCAGCCACAGCAGCCAATGACCGGATATCAGCAGCCAATGGGACAACAGCCAATGGGAGGATATCCACAGACAGGTTACGGCCAGCAGCCGATGACCGGATATCAGCAGCCAATGGGTGGATACCAGCAGACAGGTTACGGCCAGCAGCCGATGGGTGGATTTGGTTCACCTGTAGCAGCAGGAAGTATCGGTAACATTATTAAGCAGGAGCCAATGAGAATAGCAGGAATTGTTGGAGGAGCACTCCTTTTAATCAATCCTTTCTTCCCATGGTTAAAGGTTTCAATGATGGGTCAGTCTGAAAGTGATTTCCTTTTCCAGATGGGAGCTATGAATGTTCTCTTTGGTTTAATACTTATGGCACTTGGAGCAGCTATTATCGTTATGAACATAGCTGAAGGAATTCCTGCTTTAAATAACATCAAGCAGAAGATTAACGGTAACGGTCTTATGGATCTTATCTTACCTGCAGCAGCACTTGTAATCGTTATTCTTTTACTTTTACTTTCATTTGCATGGGGTAAAGAAGAAGGCGAGAAGCTCAAGGATATGATTGATTTGGTTAAAGCCTGGGGCGGAAAAGCAAGTCACGGAGCAGGTCCTGTATTTGGAATCATAGCTTCTTTAGTTGCAGCTGTACCTGGTGTATTTAAGATGATTAAGAAATAAGATTCTTGATATTAACAATGCATTTATTTTTGAAAAGGAATAGATTTTTTCTATTCCTTTTCTTTTTTATATGCTATAATAACGGGGAAAGTTTTATTGTATGTAAGAATTAAAAATAATGACGAGGAAATATAAAGGGGGAAGTTATTTATGGTTTGTAAAGAATGCGGCAAGGAGATTACGGATGAAACACTTTCGTACTGTCCCGAATGTATGGCGCCTTTGGATGAACCGGTCGTTATAAATATGTCAAAAGACGATATAAAAAAGGCAAGTAAAGACTTTGAAAAGAAGGAAAAGGAAATTCAAAAAAAGATTGCGGAAACAACAAAGGAAACGAAAATTGTTGCGGCAAAGGATGAAATTGACCTTGATGCCGAATACGAAGGCTCTTTTATTAATCTTCTCAGTTTTGTAAAATCATTGGGAAACAATATAAGTAATCTTTTGATTTTTATCAGTGCTGTGATGATATATATTTCACCGTTTCTTGTATGGTTATGGGAAACACTTCATAAAAACAAAAGTAAAGGCAATTTATTTAATATGGCATCAAAACCGTCAAAGATATTGTCTTCCGAAAGTAGCTCAGTACTTTGTTTGGGATCAACGGCTATTTTGATAATGGCAATACTCCTTTTGGTTTCGGGACTTATAATGTTGCTTGTAGCTGCAAGAGAATATATTAGACCTCTTTGGAAGTTAAGATATAATTTTGTTTTCAGATTTATACCTGCCGTAACTTCTATAGTGGCATTTGTCGTTATATGGTATGATAAAAAATATGTTAATGCTCTTGATTCCACGAAGGAATTAAAAGATATGGCAAAAACCTTAAATCAGTCAAATGTTTATTCTTACGGAAGAGGTTTGGGACCGATAGTTTGTGTTGCCGGAATTTGTCTTTATCTTGTGGCGACACTTGTTG
>JAFSZR010000214.1 GCA_017459135.1 Lachnospiraceae bacterium
CGGTCCGAATACTGCCTCAACCTCATCACCCTCGTTCTTACGAAGAAGACCGTGGTCTACAAATACGCATGTAAGCTGCTTTCCAACTGCCTTTGATAATAATACTGCGGCAACGGAGGAATCAACTCCACCCGAAAGTGCACAAAGCACTTTGCCGTTTCCAACTTTATTTCTTATCTCATTTATAGTAGTCTCAACAAATGAGTCCATGCGCCAATCGCCTGCGCATCCACAAACCTTATATACAAAATTGCTGATTATCTTTTGACCGTCCTCGGTGTGTGTTACTTCCGGATGGAACTGCGTTGCATAAAGCTTTCTTGACTCGTCTTCCATGGCTGCCACAGGGCAATCCTTGGTATGAGCAGTAACTCTGAACCCTTCCGGTGCTTTTGCTATGTAGTCTGTATGACTCATCCATGAATTTATCTTGGATGATACTCCGTCAAAAAGCTTTGAGTCATTTACATCGATAAATGTTTCGGTTTTTCCGTACTCGCTAACAGGTGCAGTCTTTACCTCACCGTCAAGAGTATAAGCCTCAAGCTGTGAGCCGTAGCATATACCGAGTATAGGTACTCCGATTTCAAACAAATCCCTGCTGTATCTCGGAGACTCTTCGGCATATACGCTGTTTGGTCCGCCGGTAAGAATGATACCTTTCGGATTCATTTCCTTAATCTTATCAAGAGAAAGCGTATATGGGTGAACCTCGGCATATACGTTACATTCTCTTACTCGTCTTGCTATAAGCTGGTTATACTGTCCTCCGAAGTCAAGGACGATAATCATTTCTTTTGTCATGAGGATTTCCTTTCGATTTATATTCTTTATACTTTTATTATATATTTTTTCAATATTGTCGCCATCTTTTTAACCTATACCTTTTAGGTTCGTTATTTAATTAATCTGTGCCTGAATTACCTCTATAGCCTTTGCAAGCTGAGTATCATCTTCACGCTCGATACCTACTGCATAATCTCTATTATCAGGAAGCTCTACCACATAATCAGGTGCTATACCGATTTCATGTATATCCTTTCCGCTCGGTGTGAAGTATTTTGCTATAGTAAGCTTTATTGCTGTTCCGTCGCTTAAAGGAATAACCGACTGAACGATACCCTTACCAAAGGTCTGTGTACCTACTACAGTCGCCTTACCACAGTCCTTCAATGCACCTGTAAATATCTCGGCGGCACTCGCACTGTTTCCGTTCGCAATTACAACCATAGGTATATTCACCTGCTGCTGTTCATCGGACTTATACTCATTTACTGTTCTTCCTTCTTTGTCCTCAATGGTCAATATAACTCCATCACCCATTATATAATCACACATATCCGTAACGGAAGTAACGAGTCCACCCGGGTTATCTCTTACATCAAAAATGATACCCTTTGCACCCTTGGATATAACATCCTCAACCGCAGCCTTAAACTCCTTCGGAGTGTTTTCATAGAACTGCTGAATTTCTATATAGCCAATGTCGTCAATCATCTCATGATATACAGAATAATTTTCAACGACACGTCTTACCATCTCGAAATCAATATATTCCTTGGTACTTTCTCTGTAAACCTTTATATGTGCTGTCGTGCCCTCTTTGTCACCTCTGATCAAATCTACAACAAGCATTAAATCCTGATCTACAATCTTGGTTCCGTCAACCTCGACTATCTGATCTCCTGCCATCATTCCGGCTTCCTCGGCAGGACTGTCCGGGATAGGACGAACAACAAATACAGCCTTATCCTCGTTCTGATTTACTACAGCTCCCACTCCGACATACTCTCCGGAGTCTTCTTCCAAAAGCTGCTCATATTCTTCTTTTGTATAATAAACCGAATACGGATCATCAAGTCCGGCCATTATACCGTCATATATGGCCTCCTCCTGTTTTTCAATATCCTTATCAAAGTAAAAATAACTATCTACATATCTGTTTATTTCATCTACTTTTTCATTGACTCTTTCGCTGTCAAATACATCTGTTTCCGTAGCATTATTACCTGTATCGATTCTTATGGCGTTACCGCCTTTTTTATTATCCTTATCTGCCCAGGGTGCCGTGCATCCGGTAAGTGACAAGACCATAACAGCAACAGCAGCCATGGACACTATCCTTTTTCTCAATTTAAATCGTCTCCAATCTTTTTATTATATATTATACTATATAACAATTTTGTGAAATGTAAATGATAATATATTGTACATAATGTGTACAATTATATCAATTCTATACTTAATTCAATAAATAACGTAAAGCTTATAAGGTCCGTAGACCTCATAAGCTTTAAATATCATATCATAATCAATCTTAGAGATATGGTTGCGGATCAACTCTTGTTCCGTTAATTCTTACACCAAAGTGGCAATGCGGACCGGTTGAATATCCGGTACTTCCCGAGTAGGCGATAACCTGACCTCTTGAAACATGATCACCTACGCTCACAAGTCTCTGAGAGTTATGCATATACTCAGTTGCAACACCGTTACCGTGGTCTATTACTATATACTCACCTGCAGAACTACTGTAGTATGAAGAAATAACCGTTCCGGATTCTCCCGCAAGGATAGGTGTTCCGATAGGACAAGCTATATCAAGTCCCTGGTGAACGGTACCCCATCTCGGACCGAATGTAGATGTTATAGTTCCACCTGATGATACAGGCCACTGGAAGTTTCCGCCTGTATAGTAAATCTGTACAGTTAAGCCCTGTGCGGCTGCCTGCTGCTCCTGTTTCTGTCTTTCAGCCATAATCGCAGCTATCTGTGCATCTATACTGTCCATATCCGACTGATACTGAGCTATCTGCTCGTTATATCCGTCAATTGATGCGGTATAGTTATTAATCTGAGTTTCCTTACCCTCTATCATAATCTGAACCGCGTCTCTGTCCTCGGTAAGCTGGTCCTCAATAACCTGAACCTCTTCAAGCTGTGAATTGAGTAAGTCCTTGGTATCGGATATTTCCTGTTTGATACCTATTAAATCCGTAAGCATCTTTAAGTCATAATTATAAACCTGTGAACCGTATTCTTCCTGATTAACCATACCGGATATATCCGATGATGTAAACACTACATCAAGATAGTTATAATCATCATTTTCATAAGAATACTGGATTCGAAGCTTCATTGCCTCATATTGATCCTGTTCCTTTTTTTCAGCATCCGTAAGCTGTTTTTCTGTTACTGAAATAGCATCATTAAGCTCTGTTTTCTGAGCTTCAAGATCATTAATCTGAACATTAAGCTCTGCAACCTGATTATCAAGCTCTTGAATAGCAGCAAGAATATTGTCTTTCTCGCTGTCCATCTTATCAACTATCGCTTGAGCTTCCTGTTTTTTGTCTTCAAGCTCCTGCTTCTGACCTTCAAGATCGGTAAGGCTCGTTGCATCCGCATTTATCATTCCCATTGAAAAAACCATCGCAACCGCAAATGCTGCCTTTAAAAACTTTCGCATCTTTCGCATTTCACCATTCCTCCTTATACTTTAAGGTGCTTTCTGGTGGTAAGTATACTACCTATCAAACCTAAACCTATACCGATTGCAGCAGATATAGGAATTAACACTTTAAACATTTCTCCTATCGATACAAATGCAAAATTGTTTGATATTACATTAAATCTTCCAACAACATATGATACAACTCTGTCATACACAAGCCATACCAAACCAAGAGGTATAAGTGAGCCTACAAGTCCGATAACCACACCTTCAACTATGAAAGGTGCTCTTACGAAGAAGTTTGTTGCACCGATAAGTTTCATTATGGCAATCTCTTCTTTTCTGACTGTTATACCTATTGTTATTGTATTACTTATAAGGAAAATTGATACAAATAAAAGTATGGCAATTATTCCTATCGAAGCATAACCGACAACGCTGCTCAACGCCTGTATACCGTCTGCCGTAACTTCCGATGTACTTACCTTTCTTACTCCGTCGAGCGAAGAAAGATAGTTAACAAATTCCGCCTGATTACTCAGGTCATTCATTGTAATCTCATATGATGCACTGTTCTTAAGAGGATTATCTCCTGCGAAAGAAGCCATTGCAGCATCATAATTATCTTTATATCTCTTCTTTGCATAGTTTTCCCATGCTTCGTCAGCTGAAATGAAATCCATTGTGTTAACTTCACTTCTCAAACGTATCTGTTCACCTATAAGATTAATATTTTCATCGGATATTCCTTCATCAAAGAATACGGAAATCGTAACCGTATTTTTCAAATCAGTCATGGCACTTCTGAAATTAACTATAATGCAATAGAAGATACCGAACAAAAACAAACATGAAACTATCGTTCCGATTGATGCGAGCGAGAACAATAAGTTTCTTCGTATATTTTTAAGACCCTGTCTTATACTGTATAAAAATGAACTAATCCTCATCTATATAACCACCTTTTTGCTCATCGCTTATTATTTCACCCTTCTTAAGAGTGATTACTCGTTTTTGCATCATATTAACGATTTCTTTATTATGAGTAACAACCACTACCGTTGTTCCCTTACGGTTTATATCCTCAAGAAGTCTCATGATTTCCCATGAGTTCTTAGGGTCAAGGTTTCCTGTAGGCTCATCGGCCAAAAGAAGCTCCGGCTTATTTACAAGTGCTCTTGCAAGTGCAACTCTCTGCTGCTCACCACCGGAAAGTTGCTTCGGATATGACTTATACTTATCCGCAAGTCCAACCAATGTAAGCATCGCAGGTACCTGTCTTCTTATATATCTTGAAGGAGTCTCAACAACTCTCTGAGCAAACGCAACATTTTCGTAAACCGTTCTATCCTTTAAAAGTCTGAAGTTCTGGAATACAACTCCGATTCTTCTTCTGAGTTTAGGAATATTTTTTCTCTTAAGTTTATTGTAATCAACTCCGGCAACCTTAAGGCGTCCCGAAGTCGGCTCCATCTCTTTAAGTAAAAGCTTGATAAGAGAAGTCTTACCCGAACCGCTGGAACCAACTATAAATACAAATTCGCCGGGTTTAATATCAATGTTAATATCATTCAAGGCATATTTTTTTCCGCCCGGATATTTGTATTTTACGTGATCTAATACTATCATAATATATTATCTCCTGTTATATTTATATGATTGGCAAATCAATTTTGCCAAATATTACAAATTTATTACATTTTTGTTACGCAAAGTATATCAAACATTATGCCATACTGTCAATGGATGTTTCTGTAATTTTGCGCATCTTAAGAAAACCTTAAACATTTCGGTTTGTTAAACGACCTAATATTCAAGAGAATCCATATACCTCATATATTTTGCTACCATAAGCGCAATCTTAAATGTAATGGCATCTTCAAATATTCTAAGATCAAGCCCTGTACTCTTTTGCAGCTTATCAAGTCTGTAAACAAGTGTATTTCTGTGTATGTAAAGCTGTCTTGATGTTTCGGAAACATTAAGATTGTTTTCAAAGAATTTATTGATGGTGGTAATTGTTTCCTCATCAAAGTCATCCGGTGACTTACCGTCAAATATTTCTTTGATAAACATTTCGCAAAGCTGTCTCGGAAGCTGATATATAAGTCTTCCTATACCGAGGTTGCTGTATGAGATAATCTTTCTGTCGCTGTAGAAGATCTTTCCAACCTCAAGTGCAAGCTTAGCTTCTTTGTAAGAACGTGAAACCGCTTTGATTTCATTTACGATGGTTCCAAAGGATACATTTACTGCGGACATAGCCTCTGTATTAAGCATATCAACAATAACCTTGGCTGTCTTAATCATATCGTCATAGGTTTCGTTGTTCTTAACTTCTTTTACAAGTATTATATTCTTTTCATCAACTGCCGTTATAAAATCCTTGGACTTTGTGGCAAATAATGTTCTGATGGTTTCAAGAGCATTTGTATCTTTTTCGTTCTTTGTTTCTATTATAAATACAACTCTTTTAACATCGGTATCAATGTGGAGTTTCTTGGCTCTGTTATATATATCAACAAGGAGTAAATTATCAAGTAAAAGGTTTTTAATAAAGTTGTCTTTGTCAAACCTTTCTTTATATGCTACCAAAAGATTCTGAATCTGGAACACTACCATTTTTCCGATTACGTAAACATCATCTGCCTCGCCCTTTACAAGCAAAACATATTCCAATTCGTTCTCATCATAAATCTTGAAGAAATGGAATCCCATCATAACCTGACTTTCCGCAGGCGATTCGGCAAAATTGGCAACCGCATCCTCGCAACCGCTAACATCAAGTAAAGTTGATGCCAGAATCTTTCCTTCCGTATCCATCACGCAGAGATCTGCGCGTGCAATAGTTTTTACTCCGTCGATTGTATCCTGGAGTATCTGATTTGATATCATGTAATCACTCCTCATTATTATAATTTGTGGTATCAATGCTACTACATACCCATACATAGTATATTCTATAATAAAATTGTGAAAAAAAAAAGAGGAAATGCATATTTTTTTATGCATTTCCTCGAAATATTTGATATTTAATTAATTCACTTAGAATTAGTTAGCTACAACTTCTTCAGTTTCCTTATCGAAGATATGTATCTTACTTAAGTCAAATGCGAACTGAACTGTATCGCCAGGTCTTGCAGTTGTACGAGCATTAACTCTTGCAGTAATATCAAACTGATCGATAGTGAAGTATAAGTAAACTTCAGCACCAAGCATTTCGTAGATATTAATTCTTGCATCGATAACACTCTCAGGTGATGACTCGATGAAGAGCTGCTCATCATGAATATCCTCAGGACGGATACCAAGTACAACTTCCTTATCGATGAAGTCGCCTGCAATAAGCTTCTGAGCCTTAGCATCAGGTATCTTGATTGAGTGAGAACCAAACATAAGTAATACGTCTGCTCCTGACTTAACAACCTTACAATCGATAAAGTTCATAGGTGGCATACCCATGAATCCGGCAACGAATAAGTTGCATGGGTTATCATATAAGTTCTGTGGAGTATCAACCTGCTGTACAATACCATCCTTCATAACTACGATTCTTGTACCAAGAGTCATAGCCTCTGTCTGGTCATGTGTAACGTAGATGACAGTAGTCTGTAATCTCTGATGAAGCTTTGAAATCTCGACACGCATCTGTACTCTAAGCTTTGCGTCAAGGTTTGAAAGAGGCTCGTCCATAAGGAATACCTTAGGCTCACGAACGATTGCACGTCCCATTGCAACTCTCTGTCTCTGACCACCTGATAAAGCCTTTGGCTTTCTGTCAAGTAAGTGCTCAATGTCAAGAATCTTAGCAGCTTCATGTACCTGCTTATCAATTCTATCCTTTGGTACCTTTCTAAGCTTAAGTCCGAATGCCATGTTATCGTAAACTGACATATGTGGATACAAAGCGTAGTTCTGGAATACCATCGCGATATCTCTGTCCTTTGGCTCTACATCGTTAACCATCTTATCGCCGATCCATAACTCACCTGAGCTGATATCCTCAAGTCCTGCGATCATACGAAGTGTAGTAGACTTACCACATCCTGAAGGACCTACGAAGATAATAAATTCCTTATCTTCAATCTCAAGATTAAAGTCCTTAACGGCATTGAAACCGTTTGGGTAAATCTTATAAATATTCTTAAGTGATAAACTAGCCATTTAAATTTTCCTCCTTAGATTAGCTAAATTTTTCTGACTCACGATATTACGATTTTACAACAGTTCCCTAATAAAAACCATATAACTATTTAACAAATAAGTTTTAAAAATATTGTGTAATTTGTATATTGATTATTTTTCGACATTTATTTTAGATATTTTATACAATAATTTCACCTTGTCAACTAGGTAAGTTTTGTGAAACCTTCACCAAAAGCTTCACTTACATCGCTGATAAAACAGAGTGATTTCGAGTCAATTCGACCTGCTGTTTGCTTGATTTTAACCAGTTCTCTGCCGGAAACGACGCACATTATCATTTTTCGCTCTTCGTTTGTGTAGCCACCGACCACATTTATATATGTTACACCACGTTCAAGTGTATTAACTATATAATCAGCAATCTCTCTATGAGCGGATGAAATAATATAAATGAGCTTAGACCTTTTAAATCCCTTTATCAGATTGTCAGACATCCGGGTTTCAATCATAAGTGCAATCACAGCGTATATGCCCTTTACGATTCCGAAAAAACTTATTGCGCAAATAATAATAACACCGTCAATAAAAAGCATCATTTCCGGTATACTAACATATCTGAATTTTCGGCTTATCATGGTTGAAACCATATCCACGCCGCCCGAGGATGCGTCCGAACTTAATATAAGTCCGAGTCCGGTTCCCATAAAGAACGCTCCTATAACAACATTTACGGGAAAACTGTCGGTTCTAAGATTAACATTCGGAACAACCGCAAGGAACAACGAAAGCAGCACCGTTCCGTAAACCGTTTTTATAAACGCCTGTTTTTCAAAGGTTTTATATCCTATAATAAAAAGAGGAATATTAACCGCAGTATTGACAACCCACATAGGGATATTCAAAGTATTATTCAAAATAACCGCAATACCCGTAACTCCTCCAACCACAATTCCAAGCTCATTGAAATATATAACCAATGCCACCGACATAAGAAATGCACCTGCTGTAATCATCACATATTGTTTTAAAACCGTGCATTTAGACGCTTTTATCGCTATTTCATTTACTTTTTTATTATAAATATGTCTTTGTACGTTATTTCCTTTATTATTCATAAAAAAACTCCTCATAACTTAATTATGAAGAGTTTTTTTATAATTATTCATTCGACTAAATCAAAAATCTTTTTTGTGGCCTTTTCATAATAAATAACACTATACCTACTGTCCGTCATTATCGGCCGTTCCGATGATAATTACTATGTCATATGCGCTCGTATCAACGGATACGCCCTCGGTAACCGTTCCTACCTCATAGCTTGCACCGTTAAAGTACTGAACTAAATCCTGCCCTACGCCTTCTTCTTTCGCAACTACTCTTGTAGTTTCCTGAAGAGTGGAAAAATCAGAGGCTGTTGTATTTGTATAACCGTACTCGTTAAGCTTTCCACACCATCTTCCCGCAAGTCCTGTTACATCCGTACTATTTAACACAAGTATATTTTTGTTGTAAGAAGTCCCGTCTGCAGGCTGAGGTGCCTCTGTAACAGCCTCTTCTGTAGCTTCAGTTGCCGTTTCGTAAAGCAAATCATCATGTGCTTCCGCTTCTGTAAGAACGTTGTCGCTTACGGTTGTCGTAGGCGTCTTATCCTTCTTATCGGTTTTAACTACTTTTATGATAAAGAAAATTCCAAATCCAATAATAACAAGTCCAAGCAATATAACTACAGCTTTAAGCAATATCGAAAAGAACAGCCCGGCTGCACTTTGTTTTTTCATGGGACATTACCTCCATAAATTTCTGTATTTTGTAGTATAACAAAGATATTTGTATTTTTCAACTGTTTTGGCTATAATGAATTCAAAGGAAAACTGTGCACAAAGGAGTCCATCATGAAAACCGCCATTATAACGGGAGCTTCTCGCGGCATAGGTCGTGCCTGCGCCATAGAGCTTTCAAAAGATTATGATTTAATAGCAATTTGTTGTGAAAAAAATACGGAAATGCTAAACGAAACCGCAAAATTGGTTTCCGAAAACAATTGTGATGTCATGACTTTTACCGGAGATATATCAAACTACGACTTTGTATCCGATATGGTAAGTTCAGTCATTCAAAAATGCGGGCATATAGATACGCTTATAAACAATGCCGGTATAGCCTTAATCGGCTTATTTACCGATACAAGTCCCGAGGACTGGAGAAAGATTTTAGATAACAATCTTACTTCGGTATATAACACCTGTCACACGGTAGTTCCGCATATGATACATGAAAAAAGCGGCAGGATTATAAATGTTTCATCCGTTTGGGGCCTGGTAGGTGCATCCTGTGAGGTTGCATACTCTGCTTCAAAGGGTGCCATCATTAATTTCACAAAAGCACTTGCAAAGGAGCTTGCGCCAAGCGGAATTTCCGTAAATGCGGCTGCCTTCGGTGCTGTAGATACCGATATGAACGCCTGTCTTACAGAAGAAGATAAAACATCTCTTTGCGAAGAAATCCCTTACGGGCGTATGGCAACAATCACAGAGGCGGGACAATTCATAAGAAAGCTTCTCGAAATGCCATCCTACTTCACCGGAGAAGTAGTCAAATTTGACGGGGCATGGATTTAAACTTGAATTTGCCGATAGTTTATTCAAAACGATAAATGTAACTTACTTCTCGTAATTCTTTTCCCCCGATACTGTCTTCCCTATAATCATGAGTACATTCAAAACCATATTTTTCATAAAATGCTCTTGCTCTGTGATTTTCTTCAAGAACCCATAGGAACACTTCTGCAAAACCCCGTTTCTTTAGTTCTTGCATAACGCTATCCAGTAACTTATTGCCATATCCTCTGCCCATGTATTCCGGCAGAAAATAAATCGAAATTACTTCCCCGGAATCAGGATATTGTTCAAATCTTGATTTGCAAAAGCTGCTTGTTCCGATATACTCTCCATTTTCTATACAAAGCATCGTAGACCAATCGGGATTATCAACTTTTTTGGCCCACCGTCCTTTGGGAATGGAATCAAGATATTCCTTTGGAATGATGTCCCGGTATGCACTTTTCCAGCTTTCTTCATAAATCCTGCTTATTGCATTTTTGTCATCTGCAGGAGAAATATATCTGATTTCCATTCCATGATCCTTACAAACTTGAAATTGTTACGTTGTTTTCTGATGCGTGTTTGCCGTGTAAACTCCAATGATTATGACCGCTGCTCCTATTACCTGCCATATCGTAAAAGGCTCTTTTAATAAGAGCGCACCTGCTACAATAGATACCACCGTTGCAACCC
>JAFSZR010000215.1 GCA_017459135.1 Lachnospiraceae bacterium
ACCATCACCGTTTATATCCATAATCACATAACCCAAATTGTTAAGTAAATCATTTTTATCACGATACATCGCATTTTCGACAATGCCGTTTGACAGATAATTATACTCTTTTTCATCATCATATCCGTTTAAAACTATATCACGATTTTCATCAAGCACCGGTGCATAAACAGCCTCATAATTCAAATTATTTAAAACTTCCTCTGTTGTTTCTGATGTCTTTTCGGTTGTCGCATCGGTATTTTGCATACTTTCCTGTGTAGTCTTTTGATCATCTCCCGCAGAAAGTTTCTTACTTCCTTCGTTGTTTTTTCCGCATCCGTATAGAGAAAGCATCAATGCCATTGCGGATACTATTATTGCTCCCTTTTTCATTAAACTGTTTCTTTTCATAATTCCTCCGTTTTTATCTTGCCTTTTTTATAATTTGAACCAACATTTTGTAACCTATCATTTCTCTTGAATTAAAATTCCAGTCCAAATACACTTCTTCAGGTTTATATTTCTTTCTTATATCATCTATACACTGAGCTGATCCCTCTGTTTTATTAATATCAGAAAACTCATTACCGAAAACAACTTCTTTCTTTGCTGCCGATATAAGAACATTGTTTATTTGCGGAATAACAATACTGTTTATCTCCGACAGCCTTTCTTTTGCCGTTAAACAAGTTTTTGAAACATCAATTAAAATTTCGTCGCTTACACTTTGCGAAACAGAAAGTATAAAAAACAAATACATTGAAAGAAGCTGACTGAAAACACCGTTACATACCACTGTATCAAAGCTTTCCTTTAGAAGTTTTTTATCAAGCTCATCCACAGCTTTCGATGCTTTTTCTTTTAGCACGTCAAGCAAATCGCAAATATATTTTTCATACCGGGTCTCATCCAAAGCTTTTACGTTATTTCTTACAAAGCTTAACAGCTTGTCGCAAAAAGCTTCCAAGTCATCTTCATGCAGTCCGTTAATTGATAAAAGCCTGATTTTTATTATATCCCTTATGCTTTTTTCCTGTGAAGAAATACATTCTTCCAACGCGTTCTTGTCAACATCAATTAGCGTAATTTCATCAAAGCATTCCGCAAGTCTTGCAACTTCCAAATCATTGCATCTTCCGGCTCCGATGATGGCAATACTTTTCTTTTCCTTTGCTTTATCCGAATCAGTATCTAAAGATGAATCATAATTGTTATCTATGACAATATCGGTTAATGCCTTCCGATAATCTGCCCAATCTTCATAGGCATTTTTCATTATGAATTTTTCTTTTAACTGATTATAAATGCTCATTATTATTCTTCTTTATCCTGCTCTTGTTCCTTTTCTTTATCATTTGAAGATTCTTTAGGTGGCGATGCTTCTCCGGATTCAAACTTCTTATGTATATTGTCAATACTTTCCAGACTTCCGCCGCCGTGATCATCAGGATCCCTGAATTCTCCCTTGTCAACAAGTCTTAAGAACGCATCAACCACATCGCTTTCAAGCTGTGTACCGGAAACCTCCTTCATTATCGAAACAACCTTTTCAAAATTCATACGGTTTCTGTATGGACGATTTGAGTACATCGCATCAAATGTATCCGCAACAGCTATTATCTGTGCTACACGAGGGATTTCATCGCCCTTTAAGCCCTTAGGATAACCTTTTCCGTCAGGACGTTCATGGTGAGCACCCGCGCCGATTGCAAGTTCAGGCATAATACTTATATCTTTAAGTACATTATATCCGAGTGCGGAATGAGATTTAATAATAGCAAATTCTCTGTCAGTAAGCTTACCCGGTTTGTTAAGAACCTCAGGAGGTACTCCGATTTTTCCTATATCATGCAACAGCGCTATGTTACGGTATTTTTCTACCGTTTCTTCATCATATCCAAGTTCCTTTGCAAGGACTGCAGTATATTCGGCAACTCTTATCGAGTGACCGTTTGTATATTTGTCCTTCATATCTATGGTCTTTGCGAAGGCTTCAACCATCTCTCTGATAAGGAGTTTGTTCTCTTCCTGCTTTTTCAAAAGCTTTTTGGTTCTAAGCTTTATTCCCGTAATAACAATGCAAGCTACGATAAACATAAATAACAAAATACAGGTAATTATAAACCATAATCTTTCATAAAAAGCTTTTGTCTTTATTATAAGAATTGAGATTTCTTTACTGTCATCACCCGTAAAGTCTTCAAGTCTCATTACAAAATGATATTTTCCTCCTCGAAGATTTGTATAGCTTACAGGTGCAAGCTCACTTCTTTTTACCGTGCTTTTTCCCTTATCAATTCCGTCAAGGTAATAGGTTACCTGCGGATCTATAAGCGAATAAGTAAATACATAACCGTATATGGTGAGCTTATTAACGTTTGAAGGTATAGTGATGGTTCCGTTTTCATCCGGATATATGGTCACGCCATCCGCTACCACATAAGGTACTGCCATTTTTATATCATTGACATCTTCAAAATCATTTTCGATATTTACCTTAACAACACCGGTTGTACATGCTATGTACAAATCACCGTTTTCATTTAACTCGCTGTAGGAATTGGCTGTTGTTATACAAGGAAGACCGTTTTCTCTTCCGAAGAACTCCGGCTCTATTTCTTCATTTTTCAAAAGCTCATCAACAGGCACGGAATAAATACCGTTACTGCTCAATATCCACATCATTCCCTGACTGTTTTCATACATATCAAAGTTGTTTGAATATGGGAAATTATAAATCGAAGATACATTATAATCCTCATCCATATAAGCAATTGAATTACTTGTAACTATCCAATATACATCTCTTGATATATCCTTTTTAATTCTCATGATAACATCAGATGTAAGTCCCGATTCCGTACCTATATGAGTTACCTTTCTGTCTCTTATTACATAAATACCGTCACCGTCGGTACCGAGAATCATATCCTTGTTGTCAGCCTCTGTTATTGTGAGAATTTCCGTATTGCTTATACCCGATGACTCATCAAAAATCTCCTCGATTTTGTCATCTCTTATTATTACCAATCCTCCGCTTACGGCAACCATAATGGCTCCGTCGCTTCTTTCGTAAATCGTTCTTACACGATCGGACGGAAGTCCATCATCTTCGGTAAATACCAATACATTTCCGTTGTCATATCTGACAAGCGCATTTTCTCCGAAGTTTGAAATCCACAAACGGTTTTTACTGTCACGTATTATGGATCTTATTCTGTATTCACTCAACATGGAAATAAGATCATCGGCTTCAATCTCTTTTCCCGATGCGGTCTTTGCCTCTTTGATCGGAAGTTTATTTACGAGACCATCATCATCCAAAACCATTATTCCGTTATTCTTTTTGCCTATGAAAAGCATATCATTATATTCGCATGTGGAATTAATAACCGTTTCCGGAATATTATATAATTCAAATATGTTTGCAAATCTGTTCGGTACTATCTTCATAACACCCTGCTTTGAAGATACAACCCAGATATTACCCTGATAATCTCTCATTACACCTTCGGCAGAACTGTTTATGGCCACATTATCAAGCTTTGTGAACTTTCCGTTTTCATAAATTCCGATTCCGTTATCCGCGCATATCCATAGCTCGTCCTCATACTGCCTTACCGAGTTAATATATTCCAAAGGTGATGCATCGATTACCACTTCATTTTTAAGTCCGTCGTTAAGCTCGCCGTAATAAACATTTGATTGTTTATCACCTATATAAACATATCCATGATTATTCTTATCAGGATATATAGAATATACATCATCTATTCCAAGCTTCTTACCGTCATAGAATCCCGTAACCTTACCGTCATACATGGTAAAAATCGCACCGTTTTGAGTAAGTGCATATATAACACCGTCATCTCCGGTTATCATCATTCTTATATATTCATCATTAATCTGCGGCTCATCAACCTGACTAAGAACGAGATTTTCATCAATCATGGCAATTCCGTGTGTAGTTGCTATATATATATTTCCGTCATTTCCTTCCGTAATGGAACGGATGGAGGAAGAATTTAATCCGTCGCTTTTTTTGTACATCTTAAATTCGCCGTCAACAAGAACCGCTACTCCGCTGTCATTTGTACCTACCCATAATCTGTCCTTGCTGTCAACGTAAAGACTTACCACACTCGCTATACCTGTGGTTGAATCTATTCTTTCGAAATTATTTCCGTCATATCTGATAAGACCACTATAGCTTCCGATCCATATAAAACCCTCTGAAGTTGCGGCGATAACATTTGCCTCCGAGGTAGGAAGTCCGTCGGTATTATCATAAAGTATTGAAGAATAACCTTCCTTACCGTCAATCAAATCTATGGCAAGATTCTCAGCCTCCTCCGGTATATCCGGCTCCTCATTTTCAATCTCCGTATTACCCTCATTTTCACTCTTTGCCATGCTGTATAAGGTATTTCCCGCCAACATGCACAATACGGCTATAATAAGGCACAAATGCGTAAACATATTATGAATCATATTTGATGCGCCGGCAGACATACCGACTCCCACAAATTTCATTTGCTGCTGTCCGTTTACGGAATCCATATCCTTCTTTAAATGTGCAACGCTGTCTTTAGATTCTTTGCTTGCATCGATAGTTTCAAAATCTATTTTTATCTTTAATCCTTCCCCGGAAAGCTGCCTGCATATGGTTTCCGCAATTTCCTGTTTCTTTTCCGCAAGCTTTTCTACAGGAAGATTTCCGCTGAATTTTACGATTTCGGGAATAAGCAATGTATTAACCCTTATTTTTATATACTCCTCTTTATCTGCTTCTGTTTCCTCATCGACATCT
>JAFSZR010000216.1 GCA_017459135.1 Lachnospiraceae bacterium
CTCAGTATTGATTATTCTACAATTAACGTAACTGCCGTTTCGCCTGAAAATGCAGAGGTGATTTCATGCGATGTTCGTGGAAATGTAATGACAGTTGTATTAAAAGACGCAACTCATTACACGATAGAGTATGAGTCAAATATTATTTCAAACGGAACTTATGAAAATGTTGTGGAGGTTAAAGGCTTTACCGCAAAGAAAACAGCAAGCTACTCATCATCAGGCGGTGGTGATTACGGTAACCAGTTGTCTATTAACATTTTCAAACAGGAATACGGAAATGCGCTTAACAGACTTGAAGGAGTAGAGTTCCAGCTTTTTGTCGACGAAAACGGAACAGCAGTACCTGTTATAGATGTAGACGGAAATATCGTAACCGCGACTACTGACGAAAACGGTAAAGCGACCTTCCAGGGAAGCAATACGGCAGGTTGGAAGATAGTAAAGGGAAATAAATATTATATTAAAGAGCTTAATCCGCCTGAAGGTTATCTTGGCATTGAAGGTATGTATAATTTTACGATTGAAGATGTACCGGACTGGAATAATTATGTCTATAAGACCGGTGAAACCATGCGTGTGGATAACAATAAGATTGACCTTAAGGTTACCAAGACCTTGGATAATGCACCTGATGATTTGGATTTGAGCACAGTTAGTTTTACTGTAGTTGTAAGTGAGGGTGAAGGTGATAATGCTAAAGTAAAAACATACACAAAGACTCTTGCTGAGATTAAAGACGGAGTAGACTCGGGTTCAAGATGGTATTCTTATGATGATACTACTAAGACCTATACATGGTATTTTACCGACCTTACGACAGGAAGCAATGCTACCGTAACAGAAACCGTTACTGCCGCAAGCGAAGCTCAGAAGCCGAGTTCTATTACTTACAGTATTTTAAATGATGGAAGTGCAACAGTATCAGAGCACAATTATACAAGCGGAACGGGTATTACCGTTACGGGTCTTGCAAATGATTCGATTAAGACTGTTGCGTTCACAAACAGCTATTCGGGTTCGGTGGATGTAACACCTGTTGTATATAAGAAAATTGACGGAAAAACCGATGGAACGGGTTCGAGTCAGACATTCCCGTTAGACGGACTAAGCTTTGATTTTTCATTATATGAAATATCGGATAATCTTTATCCGGAAAATCATGGAGCAATTACTGATTTTACTGGAAAATGGAATACAACGGCATCCGATACTGCAAGTGCTTCGGATTCGACAGAAGGAAAAGCAGAGTTTTCCAAGATAACTTATAATCTGGGAGGTTCGGCGACATATCCTGTTTATTACTATTATAAAATTGTTGAGAATGCATCGGGTTACAGTAAGATTACTGATGATTCGGATTATGTTTTAATGACTGTAATTATCAATAAGGATGCATCAACAGGAGCTATTACAAAGAGTATTAATTATACAAAGTACAGTTCTGATGGCTCAGCAGTTACCGTACCGTCAACAACCAATCCTAAGGCGGTTGCGTTTAACAATATTACAGGTGAAACTACGCTTACACTTAGTGCTAAGAAGCTTTTATCAGAGAACGGTGAATCTGTAACGCCTGAAAATGTATTTTCGTTTAAGCTTGAACCGATAGCTTTAAACGGTGTTATAGACAATCAGGCAAATGCATCGCAGGCTTCCGTATCAAACGTTGCGGGAACAGTTACATTTGCAAATCTTACCTATGACGGAAGTGATATAAGTACTGACAGTTCCAATCCGACAGTATATAGATATAAGATTAGTGAAAATGATGCACCGGAAGGCTATTCAAAGGATACTAATTATTATTATGTGGACGTAACCTTAACAAGAGACACAACAACCGGTGGAGTAAAAACAGCTACAAAGGTTACAAAATACAATTCTTCAGGAACGATAATTGAAGAAAATGTTGCGGCGTCAAGAATAAGCTTTACAAATGAAAAGTCGGCTCGTACAGGCAGTGTAACGCTTTCTTCAAAGAAAGAAATTGACGGAAGCACAGATAATGTTAACGGTACCAATTACAGCGGTTTTTCTTTCTATTGTGCATATCTTGGAATAGAATCAAACTCGCTTAAGCCTGATAACATTTCTACTTCGGTTAGTTTTGCTGCACCACCTCAGCAAGCAATTTTTTCGGCTACAACTAACTTAATTACCTTCCCTGAAATTACTTACAGCAGTGCTAACGGAACAAATACGCAATTTGGTACAGGTAAGCATATTTATAAGATTTATGAGGGAACTTCAGGTTACAGCGGAATCAGAAACAGCAGTGATTATTTCATAGTTGTTGTTTCGGTAACCGATCCGGGAAGCGGAACTGATTTAAATGTTTCTGTTGATAAGGTTTATAAGTACGAATATGATAAGATAACAGAAAGCTATAATGCACCTGTTTTAGTATCAGGTACGGGTACTTCAAATGTAATATTTGACAATACTACCAATCAGACAAAGCTTTCACTTCAGGCTGAAAAGAAGATAACAGGCGGAACACATGATTTGGATGGCTTTGAATTTGTAATAACCGCCATAGATACAAGTGCATCCGGAGGAAAGTATTATAATGCTTCGGCAGGCGGATATACTGAAACTGTAACTACAAATACAAGCGGTATAGGTAAGTTCTCTGACCTTGTATTTAATGTAAATGATGTCGGTACATATACTTTTGAAGTAACTGAAACAGCTGGAAATGATGCATCGGTTAATTATGATACAAGTGTATTTACCGTTACCGTAACGGTATTTATTGACAATATTACGAAGAGTGTAAAAGCTGAGGTTACATCGGTAACCAAAAAAGCAGATGCTGCGGCAACGACCTCGGAAGATGTAAATACAAAA
>JAFSZR010000217.1 GCA_017459135.1 Lachnospiraceae bacterium
AGCTGAAAGAATCCGTATGCTGCAGCCTTATCTACCGGCAGATATCCTATCTCATCAATAATCAGGACCGTGTATTTTAAATAGTGTTTTACGACCTGCTCTACACGGTTTTCCTTTGCTGCCTGCGTGAACTTCTCCATAAGCTTTGCAAAATTGATGAAATACGTTGATATTCTCTGGCTTGCTGCCTCTATTCCTATCGCTGTTGCAAGATGTGTTTTTCCTACTCCACTTGTTCCCACAAATACTATATTGGTCTTTGTTTCAATAAACCGTAAGGTCATTAAATCAGCAATTTGTTCTCTCTTTATCGAAGGCTGATATGAAAAATCAAAATCCTTAAATGTTTTTATGTACGGAAAATGCGATGTCATAATATTGATCTTCTTTGCTCTCTCTGCTCTGAATTCGATTTCTGCATTCGTAAGCTCCAAAAGAGAGTCCGTAAGCGGTATATTATTCTTTGCTGAATTATCCATAACATTTGGAAGAACCTCAAGCATTTTTGATAGGGACAGCTCCTCCAAATTGTTTCGTAATATATTAAAGCTTGTCATATATTTCAAGGTTCCTTTCTGCAATGGCTGTTATTTCATAATCCGGAAGTCTTTTTAGTGCGCTGCATCTTGCGATCTCCAGATAATCGCTCCGATTAAAATTGGTCAGCTTTGCGGTTTTATCCCAATGGCGTATGAAATGTCCGTTAAATGTAACATTAAAGCCTGTACCGTCATCTTCTATATCGACATACTTGCCGATATATTCCGGAGGAACAGAATACTTCTTACCCTCGTAAGCAATGAGCGATTCTCTGCTGACTCTTCGCTTTATGGGTTTATTAAAATATCCTGTGAGAATATTCAGATCTGTTTTCAGTAGATAAGGCTGTTCAACTTCAAGTAATTTTATCGGCGGCTTGCCTGTTGCCTGACAAGGCTCGGTATTAATATCATTATTAAGTTCAACCGCGATCCTTTGTATATCACTGAAGCTTGTTATGTCACCACTGTACACCTTAAGCCTGTTTACCAGCTTTGCCGTAACTTCAACCTTGCCCTTTGTTTCCGGTCGGTAAGCCACACAAGCTCTCGGGATAAATCCGCAGTCCGATGAAAACATATTGAATTCATCATTAAATACAGGATCGTTATACTGTGTCCTTGCTTTATCTATGATAGATCTCATATTGTCAAAGAGTATCTCATGAGGTACTCCGCCGATATATTTAAACGCTCTTACAAGGCATTCTTCAACAGTTTTCAAATCCTTTGACTCGGTGACATAAAGGAATTTTGTCCTTGAAAAGCCGAGTATTAACAGAAATACATTAAACTTTATTGTATCTCCGTCTATGGTTTTGAAAACCAAGGATTCTTTCCAATCCACCTGTGCCTGAAATCCAGGATTAGTTTCAAAACGGATAACAGCTTGTTTTTGTTTCTCAGTGTTAAGGTTACGGATAAAATCCTTGATTATGGTATATGAGCCGGTATATCCGTGATGCTTTTTAAGATAA
>JAFSZR010000218.1 GCA_017459135.1 Lachnospiraceae bacterium
AACACGATTAGATTAAATAAAAAAACAGTTTTAAATCGTTTGATTTAAAACTGTTTTTTAATACATAACAATATATGATTCATATTATTTATCTTTAATATTCATTGACGATACAATATTTTCAATTGCTTCATCACTTAAATCAAATGCTCCCTGCAAAGAAAAATATTTTATCAATTTAAGCATTATTCTCATCTTTTCGGATTCATCGCACTCTAAAATCTCTGTCCATATATCTTTGGAATCTCTGAGTGTTCCAAAAAATATAAAATCCGCACTTATCCCGAATCTTTCTTCAATTAACTGTGCCGTCTTTTTTGATATCGGAAGTCTTCCCGACTCGTTTCCTTTATATAATGATTCCGAAACACCTATCTCTTCAGCCATTTGCTCCTGTGTCATATGCTTGCTTAATCTTAGCCTTTTTAAGCGAATTGCCCCCGTATCATTTTCTCTTTTATCCATTATATAAACTCTCCTGAATTATTCGTAGAAATAAATATTATAATGGCATTATAAAATCAGATACATTCATATAACAGTGAAATATTTTGTATCAAAAGAGTAAAAATATTAAACCATTATATTAAAGTATAAAAAATACGGCCTGTATCAAAATACAGACCGTAAAACAATTCTTTACTTATTCCATACCGTTCCAGCAGTATGTACATAACTTCTCAGGATCAATACCTACAGACTCAATCATATCGTCCAAACGATGGAATCTGAGTGAAGTAAACTTAAGTCGTTCTCTTATCTTCTCTACCATCATTTCGTATTTTGGAGAATTATAATCAGCATATTCTCTTAACACATCATCCGACACCTCGCCGCCTTCAAGCTCTGCTATAACGTCTCTTGTAATAAGCTCCATTTCGGAATTTGTTCTTGAGAAGTTAAGATACTTACATCCGAATACAAGCGGTGGACATGCAGGTCTTATATGAACCTCTTTAGCACCGTTTTCAAAAAGGTACTCTGTGGTTTCTCTCATCTGCGTACCTCTTACGATTGAATCATCAATAAGAAGAAGGCTTTTATCTTTTATAAGCTCCTTAACAGGTATAAGCTTCATCTTTGCAATAAGATTTCTCTTGCTCTGTATGGTAGGCATAAACGATCTTGGCCATGTAGGTGTATATTTTATAAAAGGTCTTGAGAAAGGAACACCCGATTCATTCGCATATCCTATCGCATGTGCGGTTCCCGAATCCGGTACACCCGCAACGATATCAGGCTTAACCGTATCTCTTTTGGCAAGAGCTTTACCACAATTGTATCTCATTTTTTCAACGCTGACACCCTCATATGAAGATGAAGGATAACCGTAATAAATCCATAAGAATGTACAAATCTTCATCTTATCGCCCGGTGCCACAAGAGTCTTTAAGCTGTCTGCGGTCATAACGGCAACCTCGCCCGGACCGAGCGCTCTTTCGGTTGTATATCCCAGATTAAAATATGAAAAATCTTCAAAGGCCGCACAATGTGCTCCTTCTTTCTTACCTACCGTAATAGGTGTTCTTCCAAACTTATCTCTTGCAAGATAAATTCCCTTAGGAGTCAATATCATCATAGACATTGAGCCTTCTATTATTTCCTGAGCATATCTGATTCCGTCAATAAAGTTTTCCTTTTGGTTAATAATAGCCGCAACAAGTTCAGTTGCATTTATCTCACCGTTGCTCATTTCAAAGAAATGTGTATTTCCTTTTAAAATCTCTTCCGTAATCTCTTTTGCATTATTAATCTTTCCGATTGTTGTTATGGCAAAAGATCCATGATGTGAACGCATCAAAATAGGCTGAGCCTCATAATCCGATATACAGCCTATTCCCATATTTCCGTGCATGCTTGATGCCTCACCGTCAAACTTAGTTCTGAATGGGGAATTTTCTATCTTATGAATAGACTTCTTAAATCCATTTTCTCCATACACAGCCATTCCTGCGCGTCTTGTTCCCAAATGGGAATGATAATCCGTTCCGAAAAACAAATCAAAAACACAATCTTCTTTTCCAACTACTCCAAAAAATCCACCCATCTTTCTTTCCTCCGGTATATGTGTTTAAACAATTCGTATAATAATAACAGAAGCATTATAACAACTTTTAATTAAAAAATAAAGAAAAATAATAAATAATTTCTTAATAATTGGGAAATATAAGTATAGCCCTATAAAATGAAAAGGAGAAAGCTTATGAAATTCTTAAATATTTTATGCTTAACAATAGTTGTTATAGGTGCTATTAACTGGGGACTTATAGGTTTCGCCGACTGGAACATTGTATCTGCCATATTCGGTGATGCAACTGCATTTACCAGAATCGTATACGGACTTGTAGGTTTGAGCGGATTATATCTTATAAGTTTTTACGGCTTAATCGGAAACGAAAGAAGCTATCAGTAATGGCAAGGGGGCTTTATGCCCCCTTTTTTTACACAAAAGCCTTAATTCAACAATCAAAAATAATATACAAAAAAATATTGACAAATAATTTTTCCTGTTTTATAATTCGACACATAAAAAAATAATTATTGCAAACAGAGGAAAATGCCATGATTAAACAAAGTTCAAAAAACTTTTTCTTTTTCTTTATTAATGCGATGGATTTTAAGTTATAGATAACAGGCTTACAGGCTTATGTTTATATAATATAAATTCCACCGCTGCTTTTGATGAATTAAAACAAAAAAAGCAGCGGTGGTTTTTTTTATAAATATTTTAATCGGAGGTATTCAAATGGACTTATCAACACAAACAAATCAAATCAAAACCGCATACAGCGGAGTCAAAGGAGCATTTGCACATATAGCGGCAAGAAAAGCCTTTCCGGACAATGAGCATATAGCATGCGCAGGCTTTGAGGAAGCATACAATTCTGTTGTAGACGGAACTTGCGAAAGTGCGGTACTACCGATTGAAAACAGCTATGCCGGCGAAGTCGGACAGGTTATAGACCTTATACTTAACGGCGACCTTGTTGTAGACGGAATAATCTCATGCAAAATATCTCAAAACCTTCTCGGTGTTAAGGGTGCAACCATAAACGATATAACAAAAGTAATAAGCCACTCTCACGCTCTCGCTCAATGCGAAGGTTATATCAGAAAGCACGGCTTTGAAGAAGTGCTTGCTCAAAATACCGCTCTTGCGGCAAAAGAAGTATCCGAACTTAACGATATACACTCTGCTGCCATAGCAAGCAAGGAAACAGCCGATTTGTACGGACTTGAAATACTTGAAAGCAATATAAATGCAATGCATGATAACACAACAAGATTTGCGATTCTAAGAAAAAGCTATTCCGATTATGATACAATAACCGGCCGAAGCAACTTTATCTTAATGTTTACGGTAAACGACGAAACCGGAGCACTTGCAAAAGCAATAGCCGTAATAAGCGAATACGGATTCAACATGAAGGTATTAAGAAGCCGTCCTTCGCATCAAAAGGCTTGGGAATATTATTTTTATGTAGAAGCAAACGGTAATATAGATACGGCCGCCGGAAGCGAAATGTTAGAAAAGCTTTCCGAGGTATGCAACCTTGTAAAAATTGCAGGAAAATTTGACTAAACGGAGGAATTTAACCATGAATATGATATTTGAAAGAAAGCTGGCATTGCCTGCAGAATTAAAAGAAATGTACCCTTTAACCGGAGCACTCGGAAAAATAGTTGAAGAAAGAGATATCGAAATTAAAAATATCCTTTCCGGAAAATCCGATAAAATCCTTTTAATAATAGGACCTTGTTCCGCAGATAACGAGGACAGTGTTGTTGACTACGTATCAAGACTTGTACCTGTTCAGGAAAAAGTCAAAGATAAAATATTTATAATTCCGAGAGTATATACAAACAAACCGAGAACAACCGGCGAAGGCTATAAAGGAATGCTCCATCAGCCGGATCCTAACGAGAAGCCTGATATGTTCAAAGGTATTGTAGCCATACGTGAACTTCATATGAGAGTTATTTCCGAAACCGGTTTTTCCTGTGCGGATGAGATGCTCTATCCTGAAAATGCCGAATACTTAAATGATGTACTCGGTTATATAGCCGTCGGTGCACGTTCCGTTGAGGATCAACAGCACCGCCTTACAGCAAGCGGACTTCCGGTTCCGGTAGGAATGAAAAACCCGTCAAGCGGAGACATTTCTGTAATGATGAATTCAATTACCGCCGCACAAAACGGACATACATTTATTTACAGAGGATGGGAAACTCATTCACAGGGTAATGCCTATGCTCATGCCATTCTTCGCGGTTACAACAACAAACACGGACAACCTATGCCAAACTATCACTACGAAGATCTTGCCCGCCTTTGCGAAGTATATGCACAAAAAGATTTAAAAAATCCTGCCGTAATAATAGATGCAAACCATGCAAATTCCGGCAAGGATCCATTCCAGCAAAAGCGTATAATTAACGAAGTCATAAGTAACTGTAACTACAACAGCGATATCAGGACGCTTGTAAAAGGATTTATGGTTGAAAGTTACATAGAAGACGGAAACCAAAGCGTGGACGGAGGCGTATACGGAAAATCCATAACAGACGCATGTCTCGGATGGGACAAAACCGAAAAACTCATCTATGAAATCGCTGACAGACTGTAAATAATTTAACAAACATTTATAAAAAAAAATCGGCAATTGTAAATCTTTAGCATTACAATTGCCGTTTTTTATTATACAAATATTAAAAAGCCGCTTTGTAAATCTCTGTTGTAACATCGGATTTGTTCATGGAGTAAATATGTATTCCTTCTACGCCATGCTTTATAAGGTCGGTTACCTGATTGATTGCATATTCGGTACCGGCTTTTTTCATACCTTCAGGATCTTCACTGTATTTTGCAATAAGATTCGAAAGCTTTTTAGGAACGGATGAAACCGAAATAGATACACTCGTACCAAGAAGATTAACATTTGTAATCGGCATAATTCCGGCATGTACCGGTACGTTTATTCCGGCATTTCTCATATCTTCAAGGAATCTGTACAAAATATCATTATCAAAAAACATCTGTGTGATAAAGCAATCCACTCCGAGATCTGCCTTAAGCTTAAGATATTTCAAATCGTCTTCTTTTGATTTTGATTCCGGATGAATCTCAGGATAACATGCTGCGGCTATAAACATATCGCTTTTTTCATTTATGACTTTAATCAAATCCGAAGCGTGTTTATAATATCTGTTATCAAACTCTTCATCGGTCATTGCTCGAGGCTTATCTCCTCTTAATGCAAGAACATTATTTACCTGCTTCTTCTTTAATTCTTCAAGCAATTCCGTAAGAGATGCTTCATCAAGCCCTACCGCTGTCATATGCGCCAAAGCCTCAACCTCACATATATTTTGAATATATGCTGCTATGGTTGCAGTCTTTTTACTGTTACTTCCGCCCGCACCATACGTAACACTTATAAAGTCGGGATTTAAAAGTTTTATTTCATCAAGTGTTTTAAATATGTCATATATATCATCATTTCTTTTCGGCGGGAAAACCTCACACGAAAATACGGTCTTCTTGTTGTACTTTTCCTTAATCATAATGTCTCCTAAAAAATATATTTAAATATCTTCTATATCGTTATTTGTATCATTACTTCTTTCAGATTTCTCGATTTTTACATCACTTTTCATATCTGCCGTTTCTTCAATATCGACAGGTTTTTCTTTTGAAACTTTGGAAAATGCACTGTCCGTTTTTTCATCATCCTTCTCAAGCTGCATTTCCATCTGATAGCTTCCGTTTTTTTCAAGCTCTCTTGCCTTTTCACGCTCTCTGTATAATTCAAGCGATAAAAGCTGACTCAAGTCAAGAATCTGAGTATATCTTTCTTCCTTGCTGAGTTCCTTAAGACTCGCCATAAGTTCAGCCTTATTATCGGAAACAAGTTTTGCTTTTTCTTCAAGTGCTTCTACCATTCTGCCGTATTGGTTGTTAATTATATCATATGCCTGTGAAATAACATCATTAACTTCCGTAAGCATCTCATCCGTATATATAAGTGATGCCGCATATATATCGCTTGCGGTTCTTAATGCAGCCTTTTCATCCGCCTCAAGATCCGATGCGCGAAATCCCGTTCCTACAGAAGATACATGTTTTGTAACTCTGATTCGACTTGCGCTTCTTTCAGCCTCGTAGACGATTTCTTCCGCCTCTTTTTTAGCATCATTTATAATCTTACCTTTTCGGTCGTTGACCTCTCTGTAAACCTTTAACTCACCTTCTACTATGCTTTTTAATTCTCGAAGCATAAGTGCGGTTTCGTCCTTATTGACCATAACTTTTCCTGCAGCAAGCGGTACGCTTTGGCCGTTTTCTATCATATCAATCAATTTATTTATTATAACTTCGGTTCTTCCGTTTTCCATATCATTTTCCTTATCTTATTTATCATTTAATCTATCTTATGTTTACAAATAAAACAAATACATTTTATTTTATATCTTTATATATGTCAATAAAGCTTTCCGTCATAATAATAAAGCAAAAGCCCTACCACATCATCATAGTAGTTTTCGGAAAGCATCTGTTCATGTACTTCCCAACCCTTTTCGGAGGTTTTTTCAACCGTCTCGGAAAGCTTTTCCATCGGGTGGTCATCCTTATTATATCTTTCTTCGGCTTCCTTTGAAGCCTCAACCAAATCTATATATACCTGCTTTTTAATCTTCGGCTGTTCCTTATATATTTCCATGGCTTCATCTTTTCCGAAAACATTAATCAACGTTTCAAAATATGCTTCGTCAAGATAATAATAAGCATCAATATAGCCCGAATATCTGATAAATGCGTCATCGGAATTGATACAACCGAGATATCCTAAAAAGTTTGCTTCATCCTCCTGATAATAACCATGATGATGGCTTATTTCATGAGCATAAACATTAGGATAACTAAGCCTCGTAATATATTTGTTATAAGTCGCTTCCATCGTGTAAGGATAGTTATATCCCGCTATGTCCATCCATTCCAGAGCAGTTGAACAAAGCGCAATTTTCATATCCGGATAATAACCTTTAAGCCTCGGATAATCTTTTGAAAGTGCCTTCATGGATTCGGACACTTTTTCTCTTGCTTCCTTGTAATCCCTGTAAATAAGATGTCCGTTTTCATCACGCCCGACCTGCTTTGATGTCTCGTTTAATTCTTCAACAATATAGTTTCTTAATGTCGTAACTTCTTCTAATGTATACGCTCTGGTATATGCTTTTCGTCCGAGATTTTTGTCACCTAATATACTGCTTCTAAAAGGAATAATCCAATTAAGAGTATAAAGCAAAATAACAAAAACAAAAATCATTAGCACGCTTTTCATATAGTGCAAATAAAACTTTTTGTATCTGGATTTTTTTCGCAAAAATATAAAAAGAGCCGAAAAGATTAACGACATTAATATAATTAACAAGAAAAGATACATAAGTATCTCACCGACAGCGAACGGAAAGATATCCATAGTTTTCCCTAAAATATCACAAAAAAGACCGTAAATATTATCGGCGTAAAAATCGCAAAATCCCCTTATGCATGCCAATATATTTAGAAAAACAACCAAGCCCGCTATGATAATAATTGTCAGCCAATACGGAGTTATTCTTTTTTTCATACAGCCATATATCCTTTATCAAGATAAATTTTTGTTCCGTCATCTTTTTTAACTATAAGCTTTCCGTTATTTTCGATCCCGAGTACAACGGCATAAAACTCTTCCTTGTTTTCTCCGTAAAGAGTAAATTTAACTCTTTTATCAATATATAACAGTTTACTTTGATATCTGTCCGTTATACTTTTATCGTTATAAAACTCTCCCGGATAAAATAATCTGTTAACTATACCGGCAATTATCCTGTTTTTATTTTTAAGTTTGCAATTTATTCCTATTCCCAGTACATATGAGCCAATCTCGCCTGTTTCCATATCCGAAATGCTCTCGGTAAGAATACCGCAGATTTTTTCATCACCCATATAAATACTGTTAATCCACTTTATTCCTATTTCATTTTCGTAGTGATTATCATCAGATTCAGCCATGATAAACGCTTCTTCCAATACGTCTGTCACAGCCACCGCCGCAAATACAGGAAGATTTAATCCTTTCACTTGCTCCGGATTCAAAATAATACTAAGATATACTCCTCCGTCGGGAGAAAAAAAATTTTTATGCCTGTGTCCTCTTCCTTCCGTCTGTTTTCTTGCCACGATAACCCTTTTATCAATTGTACCGATTACCGCTTTTTCCTTAGCAAGCATATTTGTAGAAGCAAGCTCATCATATACTTCAATATCCTGTATAATCTCTTTGTGATTAATATACGTTGAAATACCTTGAACGGATATAATGTCACTTGTTTTATTTAAGCTGTAACCTCTGTTCGTAACCGATGCGATCATATATCCCGCCTTCTTTAAATCGCGAACGGCCTTCCATACGGAATTTCTCGAAACGCCAAGTTTTCCGGCAAGTTCTTCACCCGATATATAACTGCCCTTTTTTTCTTCCAACGCTTTAAGAACATTTTCTTTTGTACTCATATAACCACCTTATAATACTTAATATCAGTGTCCGTCTCTGAACATAGAAAAATTATCCATAGGATATTGCTTTAAATTTTCAAGAACACTTCTCTTATCTGCTTTCGCAAGAAGCGCCTCTCTTGCCCGCATTGTTTCAACTTCCGTTTTATGCTTTGAAGGTCCGCCCACGCAACCGCCCGAGCACATCATACCTTCCACAAAATCTTCTTCAAGCTTTCCTGCTTTAAGCATAAGCAAAGTCTTCTTACACTCATCTCCGCCCGCACATTTTTTAAGCTTAATCTCGGACGTATCTATTCCTCTTTCATTCATGCACTCAAGAACGGCATTTGCAACACCGCCCGATGCGGCAAATCTCTTACCCCAAACCGAAGCCTCCTGATAAGTTTCATCTACCGGCTTAAGCTCAATATTTCTCGAACGAAGTAAAGCTCTGAACTCTCCGTATGTCATAACATAATCCGCATTATCCGGAACGGATTTATCCTGTGACTCGGCCTTTTTGGCTATACAAGGTCCGACAAATACGGTAACACAGCCCGGATGAGTATGCTTTAAATATCTTGATATCGCACACATAGGTGAAACTGTTGTTGACATATTATTATCAAACAAGTCCGGGAATTGTCTTCTCATCATATTTATAAATGCAGGACAGCAGGAAGTTGTCATCTTTCTTCCCTCTTCCAACGCTTCCTTCCACTCAAGGGATTCGTATGCGGCAGTCATATCACCGCCGAGTCCTACCTCAACCATATCGGCAAATCCCATTTCCATAAGCCCTGCTTTTATTGACGCCATGCTTATGTCGCTTCCGAACTGTCCCTCGGTAGCAGGTGCACACATTGCTATTACTTCTTTTCCGGCTTTTATCTCTTTTATAATATCCACAAGATATGACTTGGAAGAAATAGCACCGAAAGGACATGCATGGATACAGTGACCGCATTGTACACATTTTTTCTCATCAATCTTACAAAGACCGTTTTCATCATATGTAATCGCACCTGTAGGACAGGCTTTCTTACAAGGTCTTTCAAGATGCGCTATAGCAGAATAAGGACAGGCAGCAGCACATTTTCCGCATTCCTTACATTTTGAAACATCTATATGCGAACGATGATGTCCTATGGAAATCGCTCCGAAATTACATGAGCTCTGGCAAGGCTTTCCTACACAAAGACGGCAGTTATCCGTAACGGTATATGCCGATATCGGACACTCCTCACAGGCAGGTTTAAGAATCTGAATCACATTGTCACTTTCAACTTCAGGTGTAGGACAAAGACCTTCCGCAAGACGTATACGCTGACGAACAAGTTCTCTTTCCTTGTATACGCAGCAACGGTTAAGTGCCTTCGGACCCGGAATAATCCTGTAAACAAGTTCCTCCTTGGACTCCTCGTTTAAGTTATCCTCCCACGCAAGTCTTGCAACCTCTTCGATTATCTGATGTTTTAAATGTACTATTCCCTCGTCGTTGGTAATCATTTATTGATTTCTCCTTTAAATATTTGTATAAATAATCTATTTTTATTAATAAATATGAACATAATACAGCTACTATATTTTATTATGATTTTATGATTTATGCAACATCAATATATGCATTTTTAAAGAGAAATTATGGTAGGTTATTTTTAAATTTTTTGTAAACGAATACAAGAAAAAATTGCCAAATATACCGCAAATATGGTATATTATTTTCTGTAGAAAATAAGGATGTTATTAAATGAACCAAAATGAGTATTCTGCTGTTACTCCAATTTTTCGCGAGTTAGCAAAAAAATGTCAGACAAATGATATTATCGACCAGGAATTATATACCAAATACCAAGTAAAAAGAGGTTTAAGAGACTTAGACGGACGCGGCGTCCTTACGGGACTTACCGACATTTCAACCATAAATGCATATAAAAAGGTTGACGGTGAGCTTATTCCCGTAGACGGTGAGTTATTTTATCGTGGAATAAATATATATAATCTTGTTAAGGGCTTTTCAAACGAAAACAGATTCGGTTACGAAGAAACCGTCTATCTGTTATTGTTCGGTGAGCTTCCGACAGTAGAAAAGCTGAACGAATTCAACGTGCTTCTCGGCTCGTACCGTTCACTTCCTTCTAATTTCGTAAGGGATATAATTTTAAGAACACCAAGCAAGGACATAATGAATTCTCTTGCAAAGAGTATTCTTAATTTAAGCTCATTTGATACAAATGCAGCGGATATAAGCATACCTAACGTATTACGTCAAAGCATTGAACTTATTGCAAACTTTCCTTCACTTGCGGTTTATTCATATCTTGCATACAGACATTATGAACTTGGAAAGGGGTTGTATATACACAATCCTAAGGCTGAGTTATCAACAGCCGAAAACTTCTTAAGACTTTTAAGAAAGAATAAGCAATATACAGAGCTTGAAGCAAAGGTTCTTGATCTCGCACTTGTTCTTCATGCTGAACACGGAGGCGGTAACAACTCAACCTTCACAACCCATGTTGTTACTTCTTCAGGCACCGATACATATTCTTCCGTTGCAGCATCGCTCTGCTCTCTTAAAGGACCTAAGCACGGAGGTGCAAATGTAAAGGTCAAGCAGATGTTTGACGATTTAAAAGAACATGTCAGTAATTGGGATGACAAGGATCAGATTCGTGATTATCTTAGCGATATACTTGATAAAAAAGCCTTCGACAAATCCGGACTTATTTACGGAATGGGACATGCCGTTTATTCGATTTCGGATCCGCGAGCAACCATATTCGGAAAATTTGTCGGAAAGCTTGCCAAAGAGAAAAATCGTGAAGATGAATATAATTTATATGTAAATGTTGCAAATGCCGCAAAAGAAGTTATTGCGGAAAAGCGTAAAATATATAAAGGTGTAAGCCCTAATGTAGACTTCTACAGCGGATTTGTTTACAGTATGCTAAACATCCCCGAAGAGCTGTTCACTCCTCTTTTTGCGGTGGCAAGAATCGCAGGCTGGAGCGCACACCGAATCGAAGAACTTATCAATGTTAATAAAATAATTCGTCCGGCATACATGTCAATTGCCGAAGAACGCGAGTACATACCAATCGCAGACAGATAACAGTTTTTGACTAACAGGACGAAATAAAACAGGCCCATACGAAGTACTCGCATAGCACGTTAGACTTGACGCTATGCTTAGCACTTGTATGG
>JAFSZR010000219.1 GCA_017459135.1 Lachnospiraceae bacterium
GTGTTTGTCTGACTGTAATCAAATACTACAATATCAACAGTCACTAAACAGTCACTAAAATAATATATTTTTATTCAAATTCCGCACCCAGTGCTCCGAGCAGCTCCTCAACCCTTTCATCTACCTCCTCAGGTATAAGAACCGCATATATAACATCAGGTATATAATAACAGCTTACATCCAGATAATGCTCACTGTCCTCTTTTACAAGATATGAATATTGCTTCAATTCATACTTATCAAGAGTAATATCCGTCTGACTTACTACCTTATCCGTCAAATCATCTCTGCTTCCGTCTGATTTAAACACAACCATACTTCCGACAGCAAACATATAGCTTGCCGAGCCGCTTACCTGACTCATGGTATCAAGACCGTTTTTATATACATATCTGTAATTTGTATATGCACGGCATCTGTCTATAGCAGCCATATTGACATAATTATAGGTATCATTATCCATATATTTCTGGTAGATAAACGGATTTCCTTCCTCAAGAAGCTGCTTTAACAAAAGCATCGCAAACTGCTGTGCAGTCAAATCACCGTTTTCATATCCGTATCTTGATAAAGCTGTTACGGATGAAGCCTTATCCATATCATCAAGGTCATCGAAGTCTTTACCAAAGGTTTCATATATGGCATTATTGTACGGATCATAAATTCTGTCATTTTTATCACCGAAGCCGCTGGTATCTATATCATCTCCGGCTCCGTTATTTCCGTTTCCGTTATTGCCGTTATTTCCGTTTCCGTTATTGCCATTGTTTCCATTGTTGCCGTTTCCGTTATTGCCGTTGTTTCCATTATCTCCGTTTCCATTATTGTCATTGTTGCCTGTTCCGCCATTTCCGTTGTTGCCGTTTCCGTCACCGCCGTTATAATCGGCATTGAATGCACTTCCTGCTGCTGTTTCCTTAGCATCCTTTGCTACATTCATAAGTGCGGTGGAGGCTCCTGCATCTTCAAGCAAGCGTTCCAGATATTCTATGGCATCAAGACCTCCCAAATCTCCCAAAGCCTTAAGGTAGGTTTCGACGTTACCAAGATTACCGTCCTCAATTTCATCGGCAGCTTTTTTCTTAATATCTTCAATGAGCTCAAGCGGTGTTCCGCCAAGCATATTTGCCGCATCCGAAGCACCGACCACATCACCGTTCATAAAGCTGTCAAGTGCACTGTCCTTTATCTCCTTAATCTTTGCATTTAAGTCATCAATGGCATTCTTATATTCCTCTGCCGCATCCATATCTCCCGAATCAAGAGCATCCATGTATGCATCCTCAAAGGCTGCCTTCTGGCTTTCAAGTGCATCAAGCTCAAGGTCACCTGTGCTTCCGTTTAAGAGTTTTTTCTTTAAATCATTTAACCAGTCTATATATTCCTGAATCGAATCATTTGCCTTTGTCGAAAAGGCACTTGTTCTGACATACGCCTTGTAGCCTTCGGCAGTTACAAGCAAGGAGTCGACATAAGGTATTCTGTCTGCTATAGGAATTCTCTTGATTCTTGCCGAAACCATAAATTCAAGCTCGGAAAGTAAACCGTCAAGCTCAGCCTTTTGCGTATCCAGATAGCCTCTTTGTATCTCCTCCGACTGACCGTTTGCTACCGCATCGTTATATAATTCATTTGGAAGAGCAGATATTCCGCTTATATAATTTTTTTCCACCTGCGGCAAAAGAGTATTATTAAGAATATTTAACTCATTTTGCTTTTCTGCAATTATATCATCGGATATATTTCTTAAGCAGGTATAATTCATAACCATTTGGTTATAATCATCCGATACTCCCGACGCACTCTGGGCACTTGAATTATATATAAGATACTGCATGGTTTCATATCTTGCCCTGCCAAGATATGTATTATCTGCCTCCACAAGTCGGTTTGCGTATTTATAATAGCTTTGCTCACAGCTTTCTATGGATTCTTTGATTGCAGATGTGTATTCGGCATCTGTACTGTAAGTTTTCTTAAGCTCATCAGACAAATCCGCTCCTGTTTCAAGTCTTTGTAAAAGTGCATTAAGTCTTCCGGAACCCTGAACGACATATCCGTCGGAAGTATAATCCGCACCACCATCTATTGTAGTACCGGTTCTTTGCATAAGCGACATATAATTCTCGAACGCCTTTTGATAATTTCCGCGATCCGCCCAGTATCGCACATCTCCAAGACGATCACCTGCCTGTGACAAAGCCCATCCATAGCATCTCGCAAGATAAACTATTGTATAACGATTTGTGTCATTTGTATCAATCAGATTTGAATATGCAAGAGCAGACAAATGTTCCGGTGTCGAAAAAAAACCATATGTCTTAACTGCAACCAAAACCGCATTATACCATCCCTGAGAAAATATATTTGATTTAAAAACTCCCCGTCTTGCGCCTCCGCTTGTATAATTCAAAGCATTTACATAATCCTGACTTACACCGTATCTTTTCTTGTATTCATCCGCCAGATTTTGTTCTATTTTGTTATAATCAACAGAACTCCATGTCGCCCATGGTCTGGAGCTTGCTTTTACAACATCATCTATAACAGAAGACCACTTATCATTAAATCTCCAATTCGGACCCCAGTTTGCCACCATAAAACGCTCTGCCCATTCCTCTTTCGTGATAAGCATATCATATTGTCTGTTTTGTATATAATCATATATCTTACCGGCACCGTTAAAGGCAAGCATATAATATACTTCCGCCCGCCTTTCGGAATCTGCCTGTCCCATCGCCTCAACGACAGTTTTCATATATTGGTCATTTCCCTGATTTCTGTAATATGTATATACATTATTTAAATCAAGAATCGACTTATCGAGCATATCGGTGGTTTCATTGCCTTTACCACCCATAACGCCCATAGCTGCCTCACCTGCTTTATCACCCGCAAGAGGTGTATCCAAAAGTCTGGCTGTCCATATCTTTTCATAAAGCTGGTCTATTCTTCCTGTTTCCGTATTGTTAATGGTATCCGATATATCCATAGACCAATTTATATTAACATCCGATACGATTCCGTTATACAAAAGACTAACAGGTGTCAAATCCGGGAGTGCAAGTACATTATACGGATCCTGTATGTCAAAGATATTTCCGCCTGTACTTCCGTCAGAATTAACGGCATACATATTACCGTTTGCATCAACTATCGCGCATATCTTTAAATCGCCGAGGTCTGATGTATTGACATATTCACCTGTTCTTCCTCTTAAGTCCGTAAGACCTGCAGCTGTTGATAAATCAAGCCATTCTCCTCCCGCCATGGAAGACTTATAATACATAACAGGCTGATTGTAGGTAGTCATACTCTCAACCGCAAGATTGTAAACAGGGTCGCTTAAATACTGGTCGTATATAAGATATGCACCGATTAAAAGCATTCCGTCAGGAAGGATATCATCTCTAAGTGATGAGAATTTCACACCCGGAAGCGAATCCAAAGCATCCGTTTCCTCTTCCGCAGCCTTTGCGCCACCCTTATCCTTATTGTTATTGTTAATTATATAAGGACTTCCCGATAAGATAAGCACAAGAACAAGTGAAAGTGCCAAAACGGCAACAGCCTTTTTCTTCAACTTGAATTTTTTTACGGCTGTCTTAAGCTTGCTTTGCTTTACGATTTTTATTTTTCCGCTTTTTGTTCTTTTCTTAACCATAATTCCACTTCCGCTTCACTTATTACATGAATTATTATTTGCCTTCAATAAGCTGTGTTAATGCCTCGATTATCTTTGACACCTCTGTCTCCATCCTTGCGGTTACAAGAACAGCCCAGTCTGTATCAACTATATATTCACCTGTTTCAACAAGATATTTCATCGCATCAATTTCATTTATATAAGCAAATCTTGTTCCGTTTTTAATATAATCATCTATCTGGTATCCGATAGAGCTTGACATATCCTGAGTCTCACCGTTTGAAAGTGTCACACGGTTTCCTGCAAACGAATATGATGCTGTTCCGTTTGTCTGCGATACGGTATCAATTCCATCTATAAATACGTATCTGAAGCCTGTATATACTCTGCTGTAATCCATCGCACCAAGGCTTATATATTCAGCCGTATGATCCTGCTCGTACTGCGCATAGACAAGAGGATTTTTATTGCCCATTATCTTTGTAAGAAGCTTTCTTGCATATGCAAGACAGTTTGATGCATTATGCATCTTTCCGTATCTGTTAAGTGCAACCACTACCGCCGCCTGTGCGTCGGGATCAAGCTCATCAAAGCTTACTCCGTAAAGAGATTTGAGTAAATCCTCTATCTGCTTATCCGTTAAATCATACTCACTGCCATCATTTCCCGGATTTAAATAATTGTCATATGCGGATGCATCGTTCCACGGCTTATCACTTCCATCGCCGGTATAGTCTCCGCCGCCGTAATTTCTTCCGTAATTTTCGTTGTCTCGCCTTTTTCCTCTGTCCTGTCCGTCCGAATAAGGGTCACTTCCGTTTCCGCCTATTCCGTCATTATCACCCGGGTTATCACCCGATCCGTTATTTCCGTTGCCTCCGTTACCGGAGCCGTCATCACCTATATTAAAACCATTGCCTCCGAAATCATCAGGGTCAAAGCCCTTGTCGCCCAAAAGTCTTAAATACGCATCATAGGCAGTATAATTATTATTGTTTAGATCTTCGTTTACATGATTTCCAAGGTCTTTTATGAGCTCATTTTCATTCATTCTGTCCAACATATCCTTAAAGGTGTTAGAATCATCTAAACCATCAAGCCCATCACCGTCTTCGCCTTCACGACTTCCGTTTTTACCGTATTTTCCTTCAAGCGCCTCAAGCTGCTTTAATTTTTCAAGGTCGCCATCTTCCTCTGCACGCTTCTTTGCTTCATCAAGATCATCTATAGGGTCTTCCATATTAAATTCAGAGTCTCCCTCGGTAATTTCCTGATACAGCTTATAAAGCCAGTCTATATAAAGATCTATACAATAATCCGCAAGAGGTCCGTACGGATCATCAAAAACAAGTGTCTTCCAAAGTGTTGCAATCTCTATCTGCTCTTGTACAAGTCTTACCGCATCTGCTTTTTCCAAGCGGTCACAGGTTGACTTTACCAAAAATTCCAGCTCCTGCATCTGCCTTACGGCATCATCATACTGTGCCATAAGAATCTCATTTTTTGCGTCCTCACTCTTGCCCTCGGCAAGTGCGGTTGTATAATCCTTTGTAACTTCGGTTAATACTTTATTTTCATATCTTTTTATACCTTCAGGTAAAAGAATCGTCTGAAGTACAACTGTTTCAAACTCTGCGTCCTTTATCTCTCCGGCTCCTATATTATCGTCAGCCATAATGTATCGCAGCCATTTTTCACCGTCTTCGTCAAGCTTATTGTCATATGCAGAGTCAAGCATCTGACTTCCCCATAAGAAGCGGTATTCGGAAAGAACCGTCGTTCCCTTGGTCGGAACCATGGAAAGATACATATTATAGCTTTCTTTACAATTTGCCATACTTTCTTCTATGGCTGCTATATATTCATCGTCAGCCTTAAATCCGGCAACACCTTTTTCTTCTCTTTGACCGATTATATCCTCCATGCACTTAAGTGCTGCGGAATTTCCATCGTTTCCAACCGCAAGAAAACCGTAAATCTCTACTCTTCTTCTTGCGTCATCTCTTGCATAAAGGTCAAGTATTACAGCCGCTTTTTCAGCAGTCAGTTCATCCTCCTCACCACTGTATAAGCTGTAGAAATTTTTCAAATTATTTATTTCTATATCACATCGGTTTGTAACATCATTGCGTCCGTTGTTTTCATAGAGCTTAAAGGTCTCCAAATCGCCTTCATCAACATCATCATCAATTGATATAAGCATATTTCTGGTATAATAATTATGTCTTGCCTCGTCATCGGTACGTCCGGCCTTTTCCTCTATTTCATCATATTTGTTCTTTAAAGGAAGCATCTCCGGCAGATTCATAAGGTCATACAAATCATCTCCCATGATGTCCTTTGCCTCACCTGTCATAGGATCAAAGGCTCCCTCATCGGTTATAACACAACTTATCCAATATCCGTCCAAATCACTTTCCGCTTTGCTGTCGCCGGTTGTAAGTGCAGCGTAGTCAGCTCCGACAAGTTCAACCCATACATCATTTGCAGTGTTTTTTTCTCCGGCAGAATGAATCTCGGACTTATAAAATTCTATATCCTGATTTCTCTGTGTTTTTGAAATACCCGCAAGGCGATAATATGTTTCATTTAACGCTGAAAACTCTATGAGATATGTACCTATAAAAAGCGTTGTCTTATTTACATTATAACGTTTCCTATAGTTTCCGAATTTAACCATACCGCCGGACTGCTTGTAGTCCTCTGCCACAAGAGCTTCATATTCTTCCTTTGAAAGAGTATCCTTGGCATAAGAAGAAAGGTTATTATTTATAATACCTTCTTCTCTTTCGGTTGCCGCCTCATCTACGGGCACCTTACCTGCTGCATGGCCATCACCGGTAAATAAAAGCCCACACGCAAGAGCACCGCATAACATAAGGCTTATGCGCTTATATGCAGTTTTTCTTACATGTGTTCTTTTCATAATCATTACCTCATTAATTACCCGCCTGATAATTATTTATATATCCAAGCTGATCTCTCGGCACCACTATGCTCTGGCTTCCCGTATCAAATATCGCTTCAAAAAGCTTATTGCCTTCTTCATCAGTAAATTCTATCGTGAGTTCCTCCAAATCTCCGCTTACCGCATCCAAATAGCTGTAGGAATCGGATATGTTGGAGTACTGCCCAACCGTATCTTCTTTCAGATATAATGTTCCGCTGTTGCCGGTACTTAAAGCATCAGCCGATTGTTTGTAGCTGTTTCCTGCTTTAACCGCAAATTTGCCAACTCCGTAGCTGTCATTTAATTTTAAGGTTATCTCAAGAGTTCCTGTCTTTGCACTGTTCTTAACCTCAAAGCTTCCTATAACCATGCCGTCAGCTGTAAAGGTATTGTAATCCTTTATAAACTGCAGGCTTCCTCTCGTTACACTCGGGTCAAGCTTACTCTTTGAGATGAAGCTGTCATCCCCCGTCGACGCACTGTAAAAATATATCTCGCAGGTTGTTATATCGCCCGTTGCAAGCTGCATATGCTTCATCGACCGGGTTACCGGAGTTCTCACTCCTACCTGTACATCATCACACCAAAGCTCATAATAATTAACATCCGTAACTGAAAAATCACTCGGCACATCTATACGAAGTTCAAACATCTGCTGTTCGCCTATGCTCTCTATCGAATATGTGATTCCGTCCTCATATACAGGAACAAGAGTCTGCAAAAGGTCATCTGCGGAGCTTCCTCCTACATTTGCACCAAGTCCGGTGCCTCTTTCCTCCGCTGTCATGTCAACATTTTGTGAAGCAAAAAATGCCGATACACCGCCACAGGTTGTGCGGTCAAAATTATATGTCGTTTCGCTGTAAGCAGTGAGCGCATCGGATTCTCCTGTTACAGCTGTATTATATGCATTTTCAAGTTCTTCGTATTCTTCGGAGGTTATCTGTCCGAGTATGTATTGAACATCTCCCAGAACCAGCGCCTCCTCGGCTTTTTGCAGTGTTTCAACCGATGTAATATATGCTTTTCTGCTTTCGGCATAATTTTCGTATCCGTCATCCACAGTTGCGATAAGGTCAGCCTTTGTATTTTCCTTATCCTTTCTTGCACTTTGATAGTCTATGGCATCCTGATAAAGCACATAAGGGTCATCCTCTACATAACGGACGCCGTCAAGACTTCCTTTTAACCATTCTTTAGGGAATTTTACAAACCATACTTTGTAATATCCTGTCCAAGGTTCATCTACCTTCTTTAAAAATGCATCATAGTCTTTTTTAAATGCACGTTTATCCAAATCTCCTCCGGTTGTAAC
>JAFSZR010000220.1 GCA_017459135.1 Lachnospiraceae bacterium
ACGGTTCTTGCGGGAATCAGAAAACAGCTTTGTGAGAAATTGTCGAGAATTCCGCTCGGGTCCGTACTTGATGATAACAGCGGAAGTTATAAGAATATAATTGTTGAACGTGTGGATTCTATGGAGACAACACTGGCGCATATCGTTCCGGAGTTTACTTCAAATATATTGCTTCCGATAGTCATGTTTATTTATATTCTCACAATTGATTGGCGTCTGGGGCTTGCTAATTTTGTGGGAGCCTTAATCGGACTTGTATTTATGGCAATCATGATGGCTAAGAGCAAGGGAGGATATGAACTATCGGTACAGAAAACCAAGAAGCTGAATGATACCGCAGTTGAGTACATAAACGGTATAGAGGTAATCAAGGCATTCGGAAAGACCGGAAGCTCATATGAGAAGTTTGTTGTAGCTGCCAGAGAAGGTGCGGATGTATTTATAGATTGGATGCGAAGATGCATCTGGCCGCAGGCGGGGACCATGTCATTTTTACCTGCAACATTTCTCGGTGTGCTCCCTGTCGGACTTTTGCTTGTTAAAAACGGCTCGCTTTCTCCGGAAGGGTTTATTACCGGTATTATTCTTTCTGCGGGTCTTATAACACCGTTGGTAGTCGCATTTTCCTACACGGACGATCTTCTTAAAATGGGAACTATCTTCGGAGAAGTTACGGAAATCCTTGAACGTGAGGACATGGAGAGACCTTCGGAAATTATGAATAAACCCGAAGGAACGGATATCAGACTTGAAAATGTTAAATTTACATACAAAGATAAAGAGGTTTTGCATGGCATAAATATGGAAATCAATCAAGGTGAAGTTGTGGCTATCGTAGGTCCGTCGGGATCGGGAAAGAGTACAATCGCCAGACTGATTGATTCCTTATGGGATGTTGACTCGGGAGCTGTTACCTACGGCGGAGTTAATATTAAAGAACTTCCGCTTAGCTATTACACCGGTCAGATAGCCTATGTGGCGCAGGATAATTATCTTTTTGATATGTCGATAAAGGAAAATATCAGACTCGGCAGAGCCGGCGCAACTGATGAGGATGTAATCAATGCGGCAAAGGCGACGGGATGCCATGAATTTATACTCGGACTTGAAAACGGATATGACACAATAGTCGGCGGAGCGGGAGGACACCTCTCGGGCGGCGAAAGACAGAGAATATGTATTGCAAGAGCGATGCTTAAGGATGCGCCGATTGTAATTCTTGATGAGGCAACGGCATATACGGATCCGGAAAATGAAGCGATTGTCCAGTCGAGCGTAGCTAAGCTTGTGCAGGGAAGAACCCTTATCGTAATTGCACATCGTCTTTCCACAATTGTTGATGCGGATAAAATATTTGTAATCAACAACGGAAATGTGGAGGCGCATGGAACACAGGAAGAATTGCTTGCATCCTGTGACTTGTACAGGAAGATGTGGGAAGCTCATATCATGGCAAAAGATATTGACGCTGATAAAGACAGGGGGGCCGCATATGCTTAAAATGGTAAAAAAATTCTTTGATTTTTGCAGCAAAAAGAACAGATATAAGTTTTATAAATCGGCGGCATTGGGTGTGCTTGAAGCAATGTTCACTGCCATGAAGATACCGGCTGCGTTCTTTGCTATCAAGGCTGTATTGGATGACAATATTGATACAAATGTAATTTTGATTGTAATCGGATTGATGCTTGTCAGCACTTTGGGAAAGATGACCGTAAACCGTTTCTCGAGTATGCTTCAGACCGAAGCGGGATATGATACCTGTGCATTGAAACGTATTGAAATCGGTGAACATCTTCGATATCTCCCTATGGGATATTTTAATGACACAAGTCTCGGACATATCACATCCGTTACAACAAATACCATGGAACAAACCGGTGATATAGCAACCCGAGCCATCATGATGGTTTTGCAGGGAAGTATAACAACTATCGTCATCGCACTTCTCATGTTTGCTTTTGATGTGAGAATAGGCCTCATTTCTTTGGCGGGTATAGGTCTTTTCCTGCTTGTAAACCAGTGGACAAACAGAAGCGTTGCTAAAGTCGCGGATGAAAAGTTATCTTCCGACAGGGATATAGTTGGAGTAATTCTTGAATATATTCAGGGTATCTCCGAGATTCGAAATTACAACATCATCGGTCAAAATCAGTCCCGTTTACAAAAGGCAATCGAAAGAAAGAAGAAAGCGGATATCAGTGCAGAACTCGCTGCCATACCTGCAGTCGGATTGCAGAATCTGATTGTAAAGCTTATCGGTGTTGCGATAGCCGGAGCATCACTTTGGTTTTATCTTGATGGTTCTATGAAACTTGTCTATACCATAACGATGCTTTTGTGCTCATTTATGATTTACGAATCTTTGGATCTGGCAGGAATATATACGGCACTTCTGAAAATCATCGGAAAGGGCGTGGACCTCGCAAATGAAATCTTAAACATTGAACAGATGGATATCGACGGTGAAAATATCAAGCCTGAAAACAGAGATATTCATTTGGAACATGTTAGCTTTGCATATGAAAACAGAAAGATAATTGATGATGTTACATTGGATATAAAGGAAAAAACCACAACGGCAATCGTCGGACCTTCGGGAGGAGGAAAGACGACCATTACGTCTTTGATTGCGCGTTTCTGGGATGTACAGGAAGGAAAGGTAACACTGGGTGGCAGAGATGTGAAGGATTATAGCTTTGATTCTCTTATGGAAAATTTCAGTTTTGTTTTCCAACGTGTTTATCTTTTTGAGGATACCATAGCAAATAATATCCGTTTCGGAAAACCGGATGCATCTATGGATGAGGTCGTTGAAGCAGCTAAGAAGGCTGCCTGTCATGATTTCATAATGGCTTTGCCGGATGGTTATGAAACGAAAATCGGAGAAGGCGGAGCAACGCTATCGGGAGGCGAAAAGCAGAGAATAGCAATTGCCCGCGCAATCATGAAGGATGCACCGATTATTATACTTGATGAAGCGACTGCAAATGTGGATCCCGAAAATGAAAAGGAACTAACCGAGGCCATTGAGAACCTCACAAAACAAAAAACTATCATTATGATTGCCCACAGATTAAAGACAGTAAGAAATGCAGACAGGATTATCGTAATCGATAAGGGAAAAATCATACAAAACGGTAAACATGATGAGCTTATGAAGCAGGAAGGAATATATAAAGATTTCATTACCGGAAGAAAACAGGCCGTAAGCTGGAAATTGGCGTAAGCCTAAAGTATGGTAAAACCGCGGAATATATTATTTATTCTGCGGTTTTTGTGTAGAAAAATTTTTATATAATTGACTTTGTAAAAAAAATAATATATATTAAATTGAGTTAGGAGGAACAAACCTTTGCGTAGAGTTAATTTTATTATGACAGGTTGAATATAATTATAAGAGTATAGTTATAAGTTAATAAAGAATGTGAGGTGGAAGAATGAGAGTAGAAATAATAATCGGATTACTTATTCCTTTTGCCGGAACGGCTCTTGGAGCTGCGTGTGTTTTTCTGGTAGGAAAAGGTCCGGGTATGAATGTTCAAAGAGCACTTACGGGATTTGCAAGCGGTGTTATGGTGGCAGCGTCTATCTGGAGTTTGATTATACCTGCTATGGAGCTTTCAAAGGATATGGGCAGATTGAGTTTTCTTCCGTCGTTTATAGGTTTTTGGTTGGGAATATTGTTTTTACTTTTGCTTGACTGCGTTATTCCACACCTTCATATGAATTCCGATAAGGCGGAAGGCCCGAAGGCAAAGCTAAAAAAAACAACAATGATGGTACTTGCCGTAACACTTCATAATATTCCCGAAGGAATGGCTGTTGGAGTTGTTTACGCGGGATTGTTGTCAGGAAATTCATCAATAACAGCCGGAGGAGCTTTGGCACTTGCACTTGGTATTGCTATTCAGAATTTTCCTGAGGGAGCCATTATTTCCATGCCGCTTCGCGCTGAAGGCAAAAGTAAAGGAAAGGCTTTTTTTGATGGTGTTATGTCAGGTGCGGTTGAACCTGTTGGCGCGGCACTTACCATATTGGCAGCAGGTTTTATAATACCGGCTATGCCGTATCTTTTAAGTTTTGCAGCAGGAGCTATGATGTATGTTGTGGTTGAGGAAATGATTCCCGAGATGTCGCAAGGTGAACATTCAAATATAGGAGTTATTATGTTTGCGGTCGGGTTTACGCTTATGATGGCACTTGATGTGGCACTTGGATAAAAAAAGTAAGGGAATTTTTGGAGGAACAAAAGATGAGTAAAGCTATTGTGGAATTTATAAACGTCACAAAAAAATACGGAGAAAAGGACGCTGTTCAGCTTGCTAACAACGATGTAAGCTTTACAATTGACGAGGGTGAGTTTGTTGTAATACTCGGACAGTCGGGTGCAGGAAAGTCTACGGTTCTTAATATGCTCGGTGGTATGGATATTCCGACTTCGGGCAAGGTTATTGTTGCCGGTCAAGAGGTTTCCGCTATGAACGATAAGGAGCTTTCTGCCTATCGCGCCGATACGATTGGATTTATCTTTCAGTTTTATAATTTGCTTCCGTCACTTACCGCACTTGAAAATGTGGCATTGACAAAAAATATTGTAAAGAACGCCGGTGATCCTCTAAAGATGCTTGAGGCGGTGGGACTTGGAAATCATAAAAACAAATTTCCCGCACAGATGTCAGGTGGCGAACAACAAAGAGTTTCGATTGCGAGAGCACTTGCAAAAAATCCTAAGATTATTCTCGGTGACGAACCTACCGGTGCACTTGATTCGGAAACAGGTGTAATAGTACTCGAACTTTTGCAAAAGCTTAGCAGGGAGGATAAGAAAACGGTTATTCTGGTTACACATAATGCGGATATCGCAAAGTGTGCGGATAAGGTTATCCGAATGAAAAACGGCAAAATCCGCGAGATTAAAATAAACGATAATCCTGTACCTGTAAGGGAGGTCGAGTGGTAATGCTGTTTAAGAAAATGATCAGAGAGATAGGCAAAAATATAGGTCAGTTTTTATCAATATTTATCCTTTCATTTCTTGCAATTTCCCTTTTTGCGTGTATGAAAGCAAGCAATATAAGTGCATATAATAAACTGGATGATCTTTATAAAAGGACCAATAATGCAAACGGCTGGGTTTACAGCGAAGGCTTTTCAGAAGGACAGCTTGAAAGCATAAAGGCTCTTCCTGATATTAAGGATGCAGAGCTTCGTACGCATATTACGGCCAATGCAAAGGATAATGATCAGGCACAGCTTGAGGTTTATATTTTAGATGAAAACATTGTCTCAAAGCCTTTGATTACGGAGGGTGAGGATTTTGATGTCGAAAAGACGGATTCGGTCTGGATTTCCGAAAGCTTTGCAAATGCGTGGAACATAAAAATCGGTGATAAATTCAGCATGATGTATCAGGGCATGTGTGTTGAAAAGACTGTTGCCGGGTTAATAGTTTCCCCTGAGTATCAGTATTTAAAGGCTGATAAAGATTTGGATATAGTATTTAAAAACATCAGTGTTGTTTATATATCTGCAAGGGATTATCCGGGAATTCCCAAAACGGAGCTTGTATTTACAACGGATAAAAAAGATGTTAAGGGAATGGAACAGGAGATTTCCGATGCTTTGTCGGGAGACTATGCTGTTTTTTGCGACAGAAACGATTTGCCGGGGATAAAGGTTATGATGGACGAGCTTAACCAGCATGACCAGTTTGCCGTAACCTTTCCTATAGTATTTATAGCGATTGCTCTTTTGGTTATCATGACAACCATGAATCGTATGATAGACAAGCAGCGTGTTCAGATTGGAACACTGCGGGCTATGGGTATGAAAAAAAGAAAGATAACGTTTCACTATTTAAGCTACAGCTTTTTTGTATCCCTGCTTGGCTCGATTACGGGAGTATTTGTCGGAACATATTGCTTCGGTGAGTTAGTGGCAAAAATATTCCGTGACTGGTATCAGATTCCGGGCTGGACTGTGGAAATGGATGCAAGCTTTATAATTGTTACGGCTATTATAGTATTTTGCTGTACCGGGGCAACGTATTTTTCCTGTCGCAAGGTTATGAATGTTCACCCTGCAGAGTCTCTTCGTCCGGCACCGCCGAAATCGGGAAAGAATACTATATTTGAAAAACTCCCTTTCTGGAATAAACTCGGTTTTTCTTCACAATATAATTTAAGGGATATTTCCCGAGGCAAGCTTCGTGCCTTTATGGGAGTCTTCGGAACGGCAGCGGGAATGCTTCTTATGGTAGCGGCCTTTGCTTCATATCGAACCATAAAAGATGCTTCAAGCTGGACTTTTGACAAGCTTCAGAATTATAAGGCTGAAGTTGATTTTTCGGGCGGAACGGATATTTCCGAGGCGGAAGCTATTCGCAGTAAATTTGACGGAGAAATTGTCCAAGCACAGTCTGTTGAGATTGCGGCAAAGAAAAATGCTATGGCTGATGACAGAAGATCGACTACAATGATGGTTATTGAGGGAAGAGGAAATTTTGCATTGACCGATGTAAATCAGGATATTACCGAACTTCCGCCGGGAACGATAGCTATCACACAAAAGCTTGCAAAGGCACTCGATGTTGAGGTTGGCGATGTAATTTACTGGCATATCTACGAGAAAAACACCTGGTATGAAATGAAAGTTGGACTTATCAACAGAAATCCGAATTTGCAGGGTGTTACCATGCTTCGTGAAGATTATGAGGCGCTCGGAATCGATTTTGTTCCAAGCATTTTATATACCGACGAAAATGTTACTTATGATGAAGTAAAAAAGGTCTCGGACAGTGTTCTTGCGGTTCATGACGATACCGATTTAAGAGAAAGCTTTGATATTATGATGAGCATGATAAATGCCATGATAGGTGTGTTTATAGCATTTGCGTTGATTCTCCCGATAGTGGTACTTTATAATTGCGGCAATCTTTCGTTTAATGAGCGTGTTAAGGAGTTTGCGACGCTTAAAGTTCTCGGTTTTTCAACGACAAGAATAAGAAAGCTTTTGGCCTTACAGAACTTCTGGCTTTCGGTTATTGGTCTTTTTATAGGCGCGCCGTTCGGAACCATATTGTTACAATACATGTTTGACTCAAACGGTGACAGCATGGATTATCAGGTTGGAGCGGATATTTTGACATATATCATTTCGGGTGCTGCGGTGCTTGTAACCGCCGTACTTGTAAGCTTTATGTTTAATAAGAGAATTAAGAAGCTTGATATGGTTGAGATACTCAAGGGTATGGAGTAGGAGAAAAATAATTAGAGTATTATAAATGGGCGGTTCTTCATTTAAAAGAACCGCCCTTGATGTTAGCTGAGTAATTTTGTCATGCTTCGTAAGCTGAAAGCTAAAGTTGATGAATTATGTAAAAATGCACCGGTCGTCGGAGCTATGACACCCGCGATACCGAGAAGTATAAAGCCTGAATTGAAAAATACGATTTGTCTGTAATTCTTACGTATGCGTTCCATAAGCAATACGCTTAAATCACGTAGGGTTATAAGTTCGTAAAGCTCATCGGCGCCTATGGTTATATCCGCTATTTCTCTTGCGATGTCGGCTCCTTCGCTTATGGCAATTCCGACATCGGCTTCGGAAAGAGCAGGGGAGTCGTTTATACCGTCTCCTACCATAATTACTTTATGACCGTCTTCTTTTGCTTTCCTTATATAGCCTGCTTTATCCTCAGGTAAAACCTCGGCATAATATTCGTCAACTCCGACCGCGGCAGCGATTGCTCTTGCTGTTTTTTCACTGTCACCGGTCATCATTACAAGCTTCTTAAATCCCATGTTATGAAGCTTGTCTATGACTTCCTTTGCTTCGTTTCGCAACGGATCTTCTATACATATTACTCCTATAAGAATGCCGTCCATTGCAAGATAGAGCTGTGAAAATTCCGCAGGTATTTCGTCGAATAAGGTTTTTTTATCCGGAGGAATTATACATTTTTCATCTTCAAATACAAAATGGTAACTTCCGATAATGGTTTTCTTATCGTTGATTGTTGTTGCTATTCCGTGGGCAACGATATATTCGACTTTCGAATGCATTTCCTCATGTTCGATGCCTTGATTAAAAGCTTCTTCAACAACCGCATTTGCCATAGAATGCGGAAAATGTTCTTCAAGACATGCTGCTATTTTCAGTATTTCTTTTTCGTCTTTCGTATCGTCGAAGCTTACGACTTTGGCAACGGTTGGTTTAGCTTTTGTAAGAGTGCCTGTTTTGTCAAATATTATTGTGTCGGATTCGGACATTGCTTCAAGGAATTTTCCGCCTTTTACCGTTATTTTTCTCTGACCGGCCTCTCTGATTGCGGAGAGCACCGATATAGGCATGGCGAGCTTCAATGCACAGGAAAAGTCAACCATAAGTACCGACATTGCCTTTGTTATATTTCGAGTAAAAAGATAAGTTAATGCTGTTCCTGCAAATGAATAAGGAACCAGCTTGTCGGCAAGATGTTCAGCTTTACTTTCAAGTCCGGACTTAAGCTTCTCGGATTCCTCAATCATTTTAACAATTTTGTCGTATCTTCCGCTTCCCGAAACAGCTTTTACAATAACGGTAAGCTCACCTTCTTCGATCACTGTACCGGCATATACATATCCGTCTTTGGCTTTTGCGACAGGAACGGATTCGCCTGTAAGAGATGCTTGATTTACCATGGCTTCTCCGTCACATACGATACCGTCAAACGGTATGGTTTTGCCCATTCGGACAATAATCTTATCGTTTTCTTTTACTTCGGCAACGGGAACTGATATTTCGCCTGTTTCTGTTTTAAGCCATACTGTTCCTATGTTAAGCGACATTGTTTTTGCCAAATCATTTATTGACTTCTTATGTGTCCACTCTTCAAGCAGCTCGCCTACACCGAGCAGGAACATAACGCTTCCTGCTGTTTTGAAATCCTTTCTTAAAATGGATGCACCTATCGCGGCGCCGTCAAGAACAGGAACCTCAAGTTTTTTGTTCCAAAGACATCGGATTCCCTCCCTAATATATTTTAAAGAATGAAAAGTGGTTATTACGGCGCGCAACGGTACCGGGATAATATAGTTTTTAAAATATCTGAAAGCGAACTTATCAAAAAGCTTTTCCTGGTATTTTCTGTTAAGTGCTCTTCCGGATGTCTGATATACGCTGTCGGGTACCTTGTGATTGTCAGGATTAAGTGAAGCGAGCAGGGCTTTTATCTGTTCCCTGCTTCCCTTGTATTCCATAACGATGTCTGCTGTTCTTTCGTATACCTTAACAAAGGTTATCATCTTATTTGAAGCGAGAATGTATTCCAACTCATCTGCTTCCTTTATGCTCAAATGGTCTTTTAAAAGATGTACTCTGATTCGGTTTTTAATTTCATGTTTAATAATACACTTCATAAAGAATCCCTGCCTGTCTAAGCTTCTGCTGTAGCAACGGTCTGCATTTCGGTTTCGACAGAAGTGTCTTCTATTATTTCTTCAGCTACCTTTTCCTCACGCTTTGCATTAATAAGCTTAGCCTCTGCGTAAATATCTTCACAGTTTTCTTTAACTGTATTTACGGTTTTCATTACGCTGTCCTTTGCACGAAGAGTTGCAGCAGTTGCATGTGTATAAACCTTCTTTGCGTCCCTGCTTGATAAAATCCTGATTCCGGCGGTTCCAAATAAAACACCGGCTGCAAATGAACAGATTTTTTTGTCAAAAAACATATTGGTCACACTCCTTTTATTACATTTTTATAGGTTAGTTAAACTAAACTAATTATATTTTGATTTTACCACCCCTTTTGAATTTATTCAATCATTTTCTTATTTTGCTTATGGACTTATTATTATCAAACTGATAAAATTAAGGAAGATTTGGGGAATAAAAAAGGGGTGAACATATGTTAAAGGATTTCACGTCGGAATATAAATCAAAACTTCGAACGCCGGAGGAGGCGGTTTCGGTAGTTAAAAGCGGAGACTGGATTGATTACACAAGCTGCCTCGGCAAGCCGGTTTTGCTTGACAAGGCGCTTGCAAAAAGAAAAGATGAATTGACGGATGTAAAGATTCGAGGCAATCTTATGTCGGGACCGGTTGAGGTAGCGGAATGCGATGAGAGTCAGGAGCATTTCATATATCACAGCTGGCATTGTTCATCGTATGAAAGAAGACTCTGTGATAAAGGTCTTTGCTATTATATACCTATGGTTTTCCATAATAATGCGGCTTACTATGAGTTTTTCCTGCACGTAAATGTGGTTATGGTAAGCGTTACGCCGATGGATGCACACGGTTATTTTAATTTTTCGGTTAATACAGGTGTTGCCGCACCAATAGCACGTATGGCAGATATCGTTATAGTTGAGGTAAATGAACATCTGCCTAAGGTTCGCGGTGGTTATGATGAATGTATTCATATATCGGAGGTCGATTTCATCGTTGAGGGAGAACATGATAATTTCCCTGATATACATGGTGCCGAACCAACGGAGACGGATATTAAAATAGCGGAGCATATACTTCCGTATATAGTTGACGGGGCTACACTCCAGCTTGGAATAGGAAGCATACCGAATGCGGTAGGCGAGATAATCGCAAAGTCAGACCTTAAGGATTTAGGTATGCATACCGAGCTTTGTTCCGATGCGTTTTTAAGTCTTTATATGTCGGGCAAGCTTACCAATAAGAAAAAGAAGATTGATAAAGGTAAGGGCGTTTACGGTTGTGCGGTAGGTTCAAGAGACCTTTATAACTGGCTGGATGATAATCCGGGAGTTATGGCATATCCGCTTGAATACGTAAATCGTCCCGGGGTGATTGAACAGATAGACCATATGGTTTCCATTAACAGCTGCGTGTCGGTTGATTTGTATGGTCAGGTTGCTGCGGAAAGTTCGGGTGCAAGACAGATAAGCGGAACCGGCGGACAGCTTGATTTCCTTATCGGTGCGTCGGCATCAAGCGGAGGTAAGGCATTTATCTGCATGAGTTCCATATATGTGGATAAAGAAGGCATGACACATTCGACCATTACACCGCAATTTAACGGTGATATAATAACTTCGCCAAGAAGTCAGATATATTTTCTTGCTACAGAGTATGGTGTGGTTAATCTGGAGGGTCTTTCCACATGGGAGAGAGCGGAGAAAATCATATCCATAGCTCACCCTGCCTTTAGGGATAATCTTATAAAAGAGGCTGAGGCAAGAAAGATATGGAGAAAGAGTAGTAAGATATAAAACAAAGGAGAGAAATCACAATGAAAAACAAGAAGATTTTGATATCGGGCATTGTTCTTTTGTTATTTTACATAGGTGCCTGGTATTTTATCGAGCATAAAGGCGTTGAGGTGGAGGAAACATTTTGGGCACTTATTCCGCCGCTTATAGCTATTTTGCTTGCGCTTATCACCAAGGAGGTATATAGTTCATTATTCCTGGGAATTTTGACCGGAGCACTCTTTTGGGCAAGATTCAATCCTGTCGATACGATAAATCATGTATTTAAGGACGGAGTGATAAGTGTTCTTTCGGATTCCTGGAATGTCGGTATACTTGTATTTCTTGTAATACTCGGAATGATGGTTCAGCTTATGAATAAAACCGGCGGCTCGCTTGCATTCGGCCGGTGGGCAAGCACACATATAAAAACAAAGGTCGGTGCCCAGCTTGCAACGATTCTTCTGGGTGTGCTTATATTTATTGATGATTATTTTAACTGTCTTACGGTCGGTTCCGTTATGAGGCCTGTTACAGATAAGGAAAAGATAAGTCGTGAGAAGCTTTCATATCTTATAGATGCGACTGCGGCACCGATTTGTATAATAGCCCCGATTTCATCATGGGCAGCAGCTGTTGCGGGATTTGTTGAAGGCGAAAATGGTATGAGTCTGTTCCTAAAGGCGATTCCTTACAACTTCTACGCATTACTTACCATACTTATGCTGATTCTTATGGTGTCCATGAAGATTTCGTACGGGCCGATGAAGAAGTTTGAGGAGCAGGCACTTACAGATGCGTACTGGGCGAAAAAGAACTTTGTCGGAACGGAGGATGAGGAGCTTAAGGTTAATCATAACGGCAGGGTTATAGATATGATTATTCCGATAATACTTCTTATAGCTTGCTGTACGATCGGCATGATATATACAGGAGGTTTCTTCGACGGAGAAAGCTTTATAGATGCATTTGCACACAGTGATGCTTCGGTTGGACTTGTTCTTGGTTCATCGGTTGCACTTGTTTTATCGATAATATTCTACCTTATCCGTGGAGTTATAGATTTCGAGGAGTGTATGAAATGTCTTCCTGACGGATTCAAGCAGATGGTACCTGCGATATTGATTCTTACTTTTGCATGGTCGCTTAAGGTGATAACAGATAACCTTGGCGCGGATGATTATGTAGCTGAATTGGTTAGGGGTTCGGCAGCAGGTCTTCAGGCATTCTTACCGTGTATAATTTTCCTGATTGCAATAGGTCTTTCATTTGCTACGGGAACATCATGGGGAACCTTTGGCATACTTATACCTATAGTTGTAAACTGTTTCCAAAACACAGATTATACAATGATGATAATTTCAATTTCCGCATGTATGGCAGGAGCTGTTTGCGGAGATCATTGTTCACCTATATCGGATACGACGATTATGTCGTCGGCGGGTGCCGAATGTGAACATATAAATCATGTTACTACACAGCTTCCGTATGCACTTACGGTTGCGGCGGTATCATTTGTTACATATATTGTTGCCGGTCTTACCAAGAGCCCGTGGATTTCTCTTCCGGTCGGAATGGCACTTATGGTATTAGTATTACTTATAATTAAAATGGTGGGAAATAAAAAAGAAAGAGGCTTAAATTAAGATGGGTAGTAAAGATAAGATTAAACCAATGCTTTTCTCAACGATGAAGCATTACAGCGGTAAACAGTTTGTTACGGATTTTATATCGGGTATAATAGTTGCGATTATTGCGCTTCCGCTTTCAATTGCGCTTGCGCTTGCTTCGGGTGTTGGTCCTGAAGAAGGTATCTATACTGCAATAGTTGCGGGATTCATTATATCGTTTTTCGGCGGAAGCCGTGTACAGATAGCCGGACCTACAGCCGCATTTGCAACGATAGTTGCCGGAATTATAGCAAAGAACGGTATGGAAGGTATGATTCTTGCAACGATAGTTGCCGGAGTTATCCTTATCCTCATGGGCGTATTAAGACTCGGCGGACTTATAAAGTTTATACCTTATACTATTACAACCGGTTTTACTGCGGGAATTGCCGTAACTATTCTTATAGGTCAGATTAAAGACTTTTTGGGACTTACATATCCACAAGGGACAGCAACGATAGAAACTTCGGATAAGGTTAAAGCTCTTGTAAACAATATAGGAACATTTAATAAAGAGGCACTTCTTGTCGGGGCGATAAGTCTTCTTATACTTATCGTATGGCCTTGGATAAGTCAGAAAATTCCGGGTTCGCTGGTTGCGGTTATTGTTGGAATAATTGTAGTTAAATATTCAGGAATGAAGGTTAATACAATCGGTGATTTATATACGATAAGCAGTCATCTTCCTACTTTCCATGCACCGCATTTTACCATGTCGGGACTTAGTGCTGCTATGTCGGACGGATTTACGATAGCGATACTTGCGGCAATAGAGTCACTTTTATCTTGTGTTGTTGCGGACAGTATGATTAACTCACATCACCGTTCCAATATGGAGCTTATCGCGCAGGGTCTCGGAAATATCGGCTCGGTACTTTTCGGTGGTATCCCGGCAACGGGTGCGATTGCAAGAACCGCGGCAAATATCAAAAACGGCGGACGTACACCGGTTGCGGGTATGGTTCACTCGGTATTGCTTATACTTGTTCTTGTATTACTTATGCCTTATGCGGCGCTTATACCTATGCCGACCATTGCGGCAATTCTGTTTATGGTAGCTTACAATATGTGCCAGTGGAGAACTTTCGTACATTTGTGCAAAACAGCACCTAAGAGTGATATAATTGTTCTTGTGGTAACATTTGTATTAACTATAGTATTTGATCTTGTTATAGCAATCGAAATCGGTATGGGTCTTGCGATTCTCTTATTTATGAAGAGAATGAGCGAAGAATCTGCCATTACAGGATGGGTTTCATATGACCCTGAAGAGGATCCTGACGGAATGAATCTTAAACCTCTTCCTAAGGGCGTAAGAGTTTATGAAATATCGGGACCTATGTTTTTCGGTGATGCCGAGCAGATTGCTGCCATCGAATTTAACGAAGAAACCAATGTTATCATACTTCGAATGAGAGGCGTGCCTGCTGTCGATGCAACAGCCATGCATTCACTTGAACAGTTCTTTGAGCGCTGCAAGCGCCACAATGTAAAACTGGTATTGTCACATGTAAATGAACAGCCGAGACATACCATGGAAAAGGACGGATTTGTGGAGATGGTCGGAGAAGAAAACTTCAGACCTCACATTGATGCTGCCATAGAATGGGCAGGAGAGCTTGTCAAAGAAATAGAAAATGAAGAGAAGCAGGAAGAAAAAAAGGAAAGCAAAAAAGAAGACCATAAGGACAGCAAAAAGCATAACAAGAAGGAAGAAAAGAAATAAGGATTTGATATAAACAAGGAGAAGAATATGCAAAAAAAACAGGTTTACAATCCGTATTTACCTTTAAATGAATATATTCCGGACGGTGAGCCGCACATTTTCGGCGATCGGGTTTATATTTACGGTTCGCATGATAAAGAGGGCGGTTATACATTTTGCATGCAGGATTATGTAGTATACTCGGCTCCGGTTACGGATTTGTCTGATTGGCGATTCGAGGGCGTTTCGTATAAAGCAAGTCAGGACCCGATTTATCCGAAGCTTAAATATATGTATGCACCTGATGTTGTTTGCGGAAATGACGGAAAGTATTACCTGTATTATTGCATGGGCGGAGATTACGGACAGGGTGGTTATCACAATCCGATAAGTGTCGCTGTTAGTGAAACTCCGGCGGGACCGTTTGAATATCTCGGAAATGTCAGATATGCAGACGGCACGATTATGAAAAAATATATCTGTTTTGATCCGGCTGCGTTAAATGATGACGGAGTTATCAGGATTTATTACGGAACACAGTATGGTTACGAGGAGGAAGAGGACTTCCTTACAAGTGGCAGACTTAATGATGAGATAGAGATGTTCGGAAGAACAAAGGAGGAAATTCTTTCTTATCCCGATAGTATAAACGGACCGATTATGGTTGTTCTCGAGGATGATATGCTTACTGTTAAGGAAGAGCCGAAGCACATTATACCTTACAGGGTTAAGGGCACAAGCTTTGAGGAACATCCTTTCTTTGAGGCTTCGTCCATGAGAAAGGTCGGAGATAAATATTATTTTGTATATTCATCATGGCAGAACCATGAGCTTTGTTATGCGACGAGCGATTATCCGGACAGAGATTTTACATTTGGCGGAACAATCATTTCCAACGGAGATGTGGGATTTAACGGCCGTGCCGAGAAGGACAAGCTCAATATGACCGGTACGACGCACGGAAGTATCATAGAAATAAACGGACAGTGGTATGTATTTTTCCACCGTCTTACACATAAGTCGGATTACAGCAGACAGTCCTGTGCCGAAAAGATATATATGGAAGCTGACGGAAGCATAAAGCAGGTTGAAATGACAAGCTGCGGACTTAACGAAGGCCCGCTTAAAGGTAAGGGAACTTATCCTGCGGTTATCGCCTGCAATCTTACCAACGGACATATGCCGCACGGTTCAAATTGTATTTATCCTATGCCTTTCCCAAATGTTACAAATCTCGGAGAGGACAGATTTATCGGCGAGATAGAGGACAATACGCTTATAGGATATAAATACTTTGACTTCAAGAGCGTAAATAAAGTTAGTATTTTGGCAAGATTTGAAGATGATGTAAACCGCGTGGTTTACGAGGGACCTATAAGAATCGACGAGCGGGGAACCGGAGATATTGGTGATGAATTCGAAAGAGTTGATGATGTCCTTATGGGCAGCGGAGAGTATATATTGAAGGAAGGGGCGAAGGCGTCTTACGAAAATGATGTGACAGATTCCAATGTCGGTGTCGGAGCATCGGACAAAGAAGATACAAAGAGTGCTGTCGGCAAATTTGAGATAAGAATTGCCATGGACGGCGAGTCACTCGGAGAAATTCATATGACCAAGACAGGCGATGACAGCCTAAGCTGGCAGGAGTATACGGCAGATATAAACATACCTGACGGAGTTCATGCGTTTTATCTTATTTATCACGGCGAGCCTAAGGTTCAGCTTAAAGAAATAAAACTTAATAAAAAATTAAACTTTATTTGATAGCATTATATATAAAAGTATGATATTATATCGAAAATAAAGGTATCGGGTGTGAACAGGTTTTTTTTGACGGAAAGATATCGGATAAATTACTATAAATAATCAGGGTGAAAAAGATGTACAATGTTTTAGATTACCTGAATAATTCGGCAGAAAAATACAGCGATAAGATTGCAATTATCGAAGAAGATAAAAATATTACATACTCAAAATTCAATGACAGATGTAAGAGGGTTGGCTCATTCTTAGGAGCGAGGTCTTTCTTTAATGAACCCATTATCATGTTTATGGACAAGGGAATAGATACGCTTACGGCGTTTTTCGGAGCAGTTTATGCAGGCTGCTTTTATTGTCTTGCCAATCCGGAGCTTCCGAAAAACAGACTTTCTTCCATAAAGGAAGTTCTTTCTTCGAGAGCTGTTATAACGGATGATGAGCATATGGAGCTTGCAAAAGAGATATTTGAAGACCTTGAAGTATATAACATTAAGGACTTAAAGGAATCCGAAATTGACGATAAGATTCTTGCCAAAGCTTATGAAAAGCATATTGATACGGATCCGCTTTACATTAACTTCACTTCAGGTTCGACAGGAGTTCCGAAAGGTGTTACCATAGCGCATCGTTCGGTAATTGAGTTCATAGATATATTTACAAAGACATTTGATTTTAAAAATGAAGATATAATTGCCAATCAGGCACCGTTTGATTTTGATGTGTCGGTAAAGGATATTTATTCGGCGATTAAGATGGGTGCGACTTTGGTTGTGGTACCGAAGAAGTATTTTTCAAATCCGGCATCACTTTTGGATTACATCTGCGATAATAAGGTAACGACGCTTACTTGGGCAGTTTCGGCACTTTGCCTTGTAACTACATTTCACGGGCTTAGCTATAAGGTGCCTGAGACTGTTGAAAAGGTACTTTTCAGCGGAGAGGTTATGCCGGTTAAGCATTTGAATCAGTGGATGGAGCATCTTCCGGATACGACATTTGTTAACCTTTACGGACCGACCGAAATTACCTGCAATTGTACATATCATGTGATAGAAAGAGACAGGGAGTACGATGGAAAGATACCTATCGGAAGGGCATTTCCGAACGAAAGAGTTTTCCTTATGACTGAGGACGGACAGATTATAAATGCGCCGAATGAGGCGGGTGAAATCTGCATCGCGGGAACTTCGGTAGGACTCGGATATTATAATAACGATGAACAGACGGATAAGGCATTTGCATTAAATCCGAATGTTAAGGGATACAGAGAGCGTATATATAAGACAGGAGACCTTGCCTATTACAATGAGGCGGGCGAGCTTATATTTAACGGCAGAAAGGATTTTCAGATTAAGTATCAGGGACACCGAATCGAGCTTGAGGAAGTGGATAAAGCGATTATGGAGGTCGACGGCGTAATAAGATGCTGCACGATATTTGATGAGGAAAAATCCAAGCTGTATGCGTTCTATATTGGTGAAATGGATAAAAAGGAGCTTAATGCAAAGCTTCGTGAGACCATGCCTGTTTATATGATGCCGACATTTCTTATTCAAAGGGATGAATTCCCAATGACGAAAAACGGCAAGATAGACAGGAAGAAGCTTATGGAGGACAGAAAAAAGAAGTAATGATTGATAACGAAAAGGTTATAAATGAAATCGGTACGCCTGCATATGTGTATGACGTGGCTGCGATTGAGGATAGAATTAAATACTTGAGAGATAAGCTCGGTGCCGCAATACTTTATGCGGTTAAGGCAAATTCATTTATCGTAAAAGAGATAGAAGAGGAAATCGACGGATATGAGATATGCTCAAAGGGCGAGTTTGACATCTGCAACAGCCTTAACATAAACCGGGGCAAAATGGTTATCTCGGGTGTTCATAAGGATAGACCGTCCATCGAGGAAATGATGGAAAAATATGATGATATATACAAATATACTATCGAGTCGGTAAACCAATGGAAGCTTTTAACCGATGTCGCAAAAAAGTACGGCAGAAAGATAACAACACTTATAAGACTTACTTCCGGAAATCAGTTCGGTGTAAGTCCGGAGGATTTGAAATATATAATTGCGAATAATGACGAAAGCGTAATAAAGATAGCCGGTATCGAATACTTTTCGGGAACACAGAAGCATTCGATAAAGAAGATAAATAAAGAGGCTGATAAGTTAATAGACTTAATTGACAGTCTCCGCGAGGAATTGAATTTTGAAGTTGAAGAGATAGAGTACGGTCCGGGACTTCCTATATTTTACTACCAGGGAGAGGAATTTGACGAAGAGGCCTTTCTGGATGAGGTAAGACTTGCACTTGACAGGATAAAAGAAAAAGGCGTTAAGCTCTCGCTTGAAGTAGGAAGAAGCCTTGTTGCCAAGGCAGGAAGATACTATTCGGCAGTGGTTGATATGAAGTCCAACAAAAACGGAAACTTCATAATACTTGACGGAGGGATCAATCATTTAGTATATTACGGTGGAACACTTGGAATGCGTATACCGCATTTTCAGGTAGTGAGAATTACGGACGAGGAAGCTATTAATCTGAACGATGATACTCAGGTCGAAAAGATAGATAAGAACGTTAAAGCAGTCGATGCAACATCCGGCGAACCGGTTGTCGGAACCGAGGATGAAAATGGACTTATAACTTACAACCTTCACGGTTCACTTTGTACCGTAAACGATATACTTGTTAAAAATATAAATTCAAAACGCCTCAAACTCGGGGACGTATTTGTATTTGAAAATGTCGGTGCATATTCATCGACCGAAGGAATATCACTCTTCTTAAGCCGCGACCTCCCGAAGATAGCACTTTATCAAAAGGACGGAAGCATTAAGGTGGTTAGAGATGTTATAAAAACCAGTGAAATAAATTTACCAAGATATTAATAAAAAAGGAGATAATAACATGGAAGAATTAATTGAAATTTTAGAGGAATTACAGCCGGATGTGGATTATGAAACAGTGGACGATCTTGTAGACGGAAGATATCTTGATTCACTTACAATCCTTTCACTTATTTCAGAGATTGAGGATGCATTTGATGTGGAGATACCTACAGTAGAGATAATCCCTGCAAACTTCAATTCAGTAGAGAAGATGTGGGAATTAATAACAAGACTCCAGGAAGAAGACTAAAATAAGTGGTGATACAGAATGTCATTTTTTAATCCGGTATTTGCCTTTGTGTTTATACCGTTAGTTGTGATTATTTATAATTTGTTTCCAAAGAAGCTGAGGGCGGGTGTATTGCTTGCAATCAGTCTTCTTTTCTTTGCGTTCGTCTCAAAATGGCTTATAATCTATCTTTTGTTCTCGATAGTATCCGTTTATGTGGCAGGTATTGCGATAAGCAAGCTTGAAGAAAAGAAAAAAGCGGTATTAAAAACCGTTGATAAAGAAGAAAAAAAGACCATAAAGGCAAGTTTTAAAAGGAAGCAAAAATTTGTGCTGGTGCTTTGCATTATATTTAATGTGGCATTTCTGTTCTTCTTTAAGTACTTGAACTTCTTTGCCGTAAATGCAAATCTTTTGATGGACTATTTCAAGATAGGACACAGGATTACGATAGTAAAGCATGTCGCGCCGATCGGTATATCCTTCTATACTTTGGAAGCGCTTTCTTACGTTCTTGACATATACTACGGAAAAATTCAGGCCGATAAAAATATACTTCGCGTGGCACTTTATCTGGCATTTTTCCCGCAGTTACTCGAAGGTCCTATCGCAAGATATTCGGATACGGCTGAGTCGCTTTACGCAGGAAACAAGGTAACGGTTGAAAACTTTAACTTCGGATACCAGAGAATTCTTTATGGTTTTGCGAAGAAGCTTATAATTGCCGACAGATTAAATATCATAGTTAAAACCGTGTTTGAGGACTTTAATAGCTACAACGGACTTACCGTATTTATAGGTGTTGCGGCATATATGATTATGCTTTATATGGAATTTTCGGGCACGATAGACATAGTTATCGGAATCGGAGAAATGTTTGGTGTCAAGGTTCCGGAAAACTTCCGTCAGCCGTTTTTTGCAAAAAATGTTTCGGACTTTTGGACGAGATGGCACATCA
>JAFSZR010000221.1 GCA_017459135.1 Lachnospiraceae bacterium
AAAAGAGCTTATAACTTATGTAAGTATGGGAAAGCAGCTTCGTGGTGATTTTATTTGAAAGAATTAACAAAAGGATATCCCGCAAAGGTTATACTTGCTTTTGCATTTCCGCTTATGTGCAGCTTTATATTTCAACAGCTGTACAATATGATTGATGCAAAGATAGTCAGTGAATATGTCGGTACTGATGCGTTTGCGGCAATCGGAGCGACAGCGGTTGTGTCAAATACGATAATAGGATTTATAAACGGACTTACACAGGGATTTGCCATACCCGTTGCTAATTCGTTCGGGGCACAGGACTTTACAAAGATTCGCAGGTTTGTGGCAGGTGCCGTTATACTTACCGGGTCGGCTGCATTTATTTTGACGGCTGCCGGAGAAATATTGATAGTTGATATACTTAAGGCATTAAATACAACAGATGAAGTCATGCCTTATGCCATATCATATGTGAGAATAATTCTCGGAGGAATTATTTTCTCCGCGGTTTATAATTTTTGTGCCAATATGTTAAGAGCAATAGGAGATAGCAAGACACCACTCTTTTGTCTTATGGCAGCGGTATTTCTTAATATAATATTGGATTTGCTGTTTGTTAAAGGATTCGGATGGGGAATAAACGGAGCTGCATATGCAACGATTATCTCGCAGGCGGTTTCAGGTTTTTCCTGTTTGTTTTATATGCTGTTTAAATATAAAGTAATACTGCCGCAAAAGAAGGATTGGCAGGTTTCGAAAGAGGATTATGCCAATCTTTTCACAACGGGAATTGCGATGGGACTTATGTCCTGTATTGTAAATATCGGAACGATAATTCTTCAGGGAGCCATTAACGGACTCGGAACCGCAATTATGGCCGCCCATACCGCTGCAAGAAAGCTGTTTGATATATTGACTATTTTCCTTTACTCAATCGGACTTGCCATGACCACTTACACAAGTCAAAACATGGGCGCAGGGGAAATAAAAAGAGTCAAGAAAGGAATATGGCATGCGCATATCATTGTGACGGTAATGACAACGATTCTTTTGGCGGTATGCTATATATTCGGAAGACCGATTATAGAATGGCTGACAAGTACCGATGATGCGGATATTGTTGATCCCGCCGTAATGTATATGAGAATAAGCGTCTTATTCTTTTATGTGCTCGGTCCGTTGTTTATTATGAGATGTTCGCTTCAGGGTATGGGGCATAAGATTATGCCTGTTGTTTCGAGTGTTACGGAGATGCTTATAAAGATTATGTCCGTTTTATTTCTGGTTCCGAAATTTGCCTATACGGGCGTTGCATTTACGGAGCCGATAAGCTGGGTAGTAATGGCAATTATATTATGGCTTGCTTATTTTAAGGTAAGACCGAAAGAAAATCTTTATAATACTTGACATTCGTGTTATAATCTAATGTAATTGCTTTATGAACGGCAAAAAATATGTTTTATGAAAGGATTAAAAGAAATGAACAAAGGTTTTGACGCATTACTTGCAAAAATTGGAGAATGTAGTGTTAAGAAGGTAGCAGTAGCAAATGCTCAAGATGATGCAGTTCTTGAAGCTGTAAGAGCAGCAAAGGATAAGAATATTGCAGATGCTATTCTCGTTGGTGATGAGGATAAGATTAAAGAAATAGCTGCTTCAAAGAATATTAATATTTCTGATTTTGAGATAATAGATGTTAAGGATATGATTGAGGCTGCAAGAGTTGCGGTTTCACTTGTACATGACGGTAAGGCTGATATGTACATGAAGGGACTTATCGATACCAAGGATTTCCTTAAGAGTGTACTTGATAAGGAGGTTGGATTAAGAACAGGTAAGCCTCTTTCACACGTTGCTGTATTTGAGGTTGAGGGTTATGACAGATTACTCTTCCTTTCTGACGTTGCATTTATTCCTTATCCTACTCTTGAGGATAAGGCAGGAATTATAAAGAATACCGTTGAGGTTGCTCATGCATGCGGACTTGAGTGCCCTAAGGTTGCACCTGTTGCCGCAGTTGAGGTCGTTAATCCTAAGATGCCTGCTACTGTTGAGGCAGCAGAGCTTGCTAAGATGAATGAGGAAGGACAGATTACAGGTTGTATCGTTGACGGTCCTCTTTCTCTTGACCTTGCTATCGATCCTGAGGCAGCAAGACATAAGGGAGCAACAGGACGTAAGATTGTCGGTGATGCGGACATTATCCTCTTCCCTGATATTCATGCAGGTAACCTTGTATATAAGTGTCTTGTACATACTGCAAATGTTAAGAACGGTTGTATCTTAACAGGAACTAAGGCACCGGTTATCCTTACTTCACGTTCGGATGAGTTCGAAACAAAGGTTAATTCAATTGCACTTGCTGCAATCGTTGCCGAAGAGCTCAGCAAAAACAACTAATATAAAACATTAATTTATTTACATTAAAATAAATAAAATATAAAGGAGATTAGAAATGGGTTATAAATCACTTATTATCAATCCGGGTTCAACCTCAACCAAAATCGGTGTATTTGAGGATGAAACCTTGCTTTTTGAAGAGACTTTAAGACATGCTACAGAAGAGATTTCAAAGTATGATTCAATAGTTGCACAAAAGGATTTTCGTAAGGATGTAATCACTAAGGTTCTTGCGGATAATAATTTTGATATCAAGTCACTTGATGTAGTTGTAGGACGTGGCGGACTTTTAAAGCCTATTCCGGGTGGTACATATGCCGTAACAGACGAGCTTATTAAGGATCTTGTTGAGGCTAAGAGAGGCGAGCATGCTTCTAACCTCGGCGGACTTATCGCAAAGGAAATTGCAGATGAAGTAGGAGTTCCTGCATATATTGTTGATCCTGTTGTAGTTGATGAGCTCAGTGATGTTGCAAGAATTTCGGGACATCCGGAGCTTCCGAGAACAAGTATTTTCCATGCACTTAATCAGAAGGCTGTTGCCAAGAGATATGCTAAGGAAAAGGGTGTACCTTATGAGTCGCTTAATCTTATCGTTGTTCATATGGGTGGCGGTGTTTCTGTCGGAGCTCATAAGGATGGTAAGGTTGTAGATGTATTTAACGCACTTAACGGTGACGGTGCATTTTCACCTGAGAGAGCAGGTGCCGTACCAAACGGTGAACTTGTAAAGCTTTGCTACTCAGGAAAATATACAGAAAAAGAAATGGTTAAGCAGCTTGTAGGAAATGCAGGTTACAATGCTTACCTTGGAACAAACGATCAAAGAGATGTTGAAGATCTTGCATTTAACAAGAATGATGCTAAGGCCAAGCTTGTTATGGATGCTTTTATATATCAGGTTGCTAAGGATATGGGTGCTCAGGCTACCGTTTTATGCGGTAAGGTTGATCAGGTTATCCTTACAGGCGGTATAGCTTATTCAAGTTACGTGGTTGATGAGCTTAAGAAGCGTGCAGGATTTATAGCACCGTTTACGGTTTATGCAGGTGAGGATGAGTTGCTTGCATTGGCACAGGGTGCATTAAGAGTATTAAATAAGGAAGAAGAGGCCAAGGTTTATTAAAAAGGGGGAAGTTTGCAAATGGATAATAACCAGCAGAATAATTTCCAACAAAACTATGGGGCGACGATGCCCGTAGGCAATCAGCCACAGCAGGGCTACGGAGCAACAATGCCTGTAGGCAATCAGCCACAGCAGGGTTACGGAGCAACAATGCCTGTAGGCAATCAGCCACAGCAGGGTTACGGAGCAACAATGCCTGTAGGCAATCAGCCACAGCAGGGTTACGGAGCGACAATGCCTGCTTACGGACAGCAATATCCGCAATCGGGATACAGTCAATCGCAGTATCCACAAACCGGATATGGACAGATGCAGTATCAACAACCGTACGGACAGCAGTTTTCTGCGCAGATGTCAAAGGTTGCAGGAAATGTTAAAAACATTAAAAATGATTTTAAGGGTAAAGTTTCAAGTATGGGACTTAGCATGTGGTGTTTGCTTGGAATTATAGCAGCTATGCTTCTTATAGTTTCACCTTTTATGAATTTTGCAACAATACATATCAGTACAAAGTATAATTATGAATCGTATAATTATTCAATAGACAAAACAGTAAATCATAATTATAAAATTAAGGCAAGTGACGGTTTGAGTCTGTTTGAACTTTCAAAAGCCAGCGGAACGGTAAACAGATTTTTAAAAGACAGCCCGGAGCCGCAATATCTTAATAAAGATACTGTATTAACTTATATTGATACGCTTGAGTCTCTGGCTCAAAGAGAACTTAGGGAAGAGGATATCGATATAAAAACAAGTTCCATAAATGAGGCTGCAGGTATAGCCAAGCTTTTGGTAAAGGGTAGATTTGTATTACTTATATCACCTATATTGATTATCATTTGCGGACTTGGATTATTGATTTTTACCGTAATAAACAATAAATTGTTTAAGATAATTTTTTCAGCCGTGCCGATAGTATTTATCTTTTGGATAATGGCATGCTCATCACATTTCTTCTCAATGATGGGAATAGGTGCATGGGCATTGTTGGCAGGTGTAATACTTGGACTTGTAAGTGCTTTTCTTGATAAGAAACAATTTGGTTACTAATAAAATAATTTAGAAAGGGGTAAAAAATGGATAATAATTTTAACAACGGAAATTTTGATCCAAATCAGACTCAACCTGTGGATATGGGAATGACTCAGCCTGCCGATGCAGGAATGACACAGCCTGTAGATGCGGGATTTGCTCAGCCTGCCGATGCAGGAATGACACAGCCTGTAAACACGGGATTTGCTCAGCCTGCCGATGCAGGAATGACACAGCCTGTAAACACAGGATATAATCAGCCGATGGATGCAGGAATGACACAGCCTGTAAACACGGGATATAATCAGCCGATGGATGCAGGGATGACACAGCCTGTAAACACGGGATATAATCAGCCGATGGATGCAGGGATGACACAGCCTGTAAACACGGGATATAATCAGCCGATGGATGCAGGGATGACACAGCCTGTAAATACTGGATATAATCCATCGATGAATCCGGGAATGACGCAGCCTGTTTCTCCTGATATGAGTAATCAGTTTGCTCAGATTAATCAGCAGAATATGCAGCAATTTGGCGGCAGTCAGTTTAATCAGACTGCAAATAATATTCCTCAGACAGGAGGAAAGAAACCTAAAAAGCCTAAGAAGCCTAAGAAGCCTTTAAGCGGCGGAGCAATCGCGGGTATTATAACCGCATGTGCCGCATTGGTAGCTCTTGTGGTTTGCGGAATTATCTTTATTCCTAAGATGTTTAAGTCACCTAAGGACAAAGTAAAGGCTGCTTTTGAAAAGACATTTGACAGAAGTGATGAGGCAGTTGAATTCAACAATAAGCTGATTGAAGAAGGCGGAGAAGTAAAACTTGCATTTAAGTCCGATCAAATAGCCGGACAGGATTTCCCTGCCGAGTTTAATCTTGATATGATTTATGCACCGAAGGATAAGCTTATTAATTCAGATATAGATATTAAGCTTTCCGGTGATGATATACTTGTAATTAAGATGATAGGTACAGAGAATGAAACTTATATTTCAGTACCTGATCTTATAAAGGGTTATTTTGTACTTCCAAATAAGGATTTCGGTACTACATTTGCTAATTCACCTCTCGGACAGGCAATGGGTATAGATGCAAGTCAGTTTCAGGATGTAAGTTTCAATTATTTTGATATTTCAACCGAAAAGGCTGCTGACGGCAAAACCATATTTGATAAAATCTGGGATAAGAGTGAAGTTAAGAAGGACGGAAAGAAATCAATAAGCGTTAACGGAAAGACTGTTAAGGCTAAAAAGTATATCGTAACCATCCCGAAGGATGCAATACTTGACGAACTCGAAACTACAATAAATGAATATATGGGCGATTATGCCGAGCAGTACGGATTGAGCACTTCCGATTTAAGAACAGCTCTTTCAACAGTATTGGGCGGTGATATTGTTGCCAACGTTTATGTTAAAGATGATAAGGTTGTTAAGATTGAATGCAAAAATGAAGCAGGAATGATTAACTACAATATCTGGCTTGATTATGACAGCGATGCCATAGCAGGAGAGTGCACTCTTTCGGCTATGGGCAGTGAGGTTTCTATAAAGCTTGATGTTAAGGATCCTGAAGGAAATCCTAACGGAACCATCAGCTTTACGGCACCGGGTACATCAATTGTTGTGAAGTTTGATTCAACTGTTGTTGATAAGAGCGATGAAAAGAGCGCTGATATAAATCTTGAGGTAACCCAGAATGATGAAGTATTTTTCAAGGGTTCGGTAAGCTTAAGCGAGAATCTTAACAATAAGACCGCTGCTAACATTGATGATTCCGAAACAGTATATGATGTATGCATAATGACAGAGGAAGATTTAACCACTCTTCTTCAGGATAATATGTATGCTATTAACGAGTGGATAACCAAGATTTCTCAGAATGAAATCCTTGCTCAGATTTTTGGAGGATATGGTGGAGACATTATCGATTATGATGATTTAGACGACGATGACGACATATCCGAGGATGATATGACTCTTGAAAGCTATAACGGAGATAAGGTTACCATACTTGGTTCTTTACCGGGATTTGAATGCGATTATGCTTGTGATTATTTCATAGATTTCGGTAAAAATGATTACAGTGCAAGCATAGAGTATTCTCTTGAAAATTATTATGAGTCTGCACAGGAAACTGCCGAGAGTATCTATATTCCTGAGGATAGTGATACTATAACTTATGAAATAGTTGAACAGGAGCTTGGTACACCGATAGAATTTGAGGGTGAAACAATATACTGTTCAAAGGTTCATTATATTCAGAAAGGCTCTTCCGGATATACTACGGAACAAGTAGACTTTATGTTTGTTCGTGAAATCGGTGATGGACTTTTCCTTCAGGTAGATGTTTATGTTTATCCTGAATCGGAATTCTTTGGAAAGGGCTTTGAAGACCTTGTTAGTGTAATTTCTTCGGAATATTATGTTGTTGAATAATTAAATATTGCGAAGATAAATAAAAAAGTATAAAATAAGGATACTTGCAGATTTGCAGGTATCCTTGTTTGTTTTACGGGAAAACTTTTTATATGGCAAAACTATTTTTAAGCAGGTGGAATATGAGAGAAAAAATTAAAAGACCGATGGTTTGTGTACCTGTAACGGAAGAAAATGGTACGGAAGTAAATAATCAGATAAATAAGATTATTGAAAAAAACAAAATAAAGAAAATAGATATTGTGGAATTCAGAGCGGATTACTATAAAGATTTATCCGATGCGGACAAGCTTACGGAAGTACTTGAGGATATTCATGAAAAGCTTAAAGCAGCAGGAATAAAGCTTTTGTTTACCATCAGAAGTAAAGCGGAAGGTGGAGAAGCATTGTCGAGTGATACCCCTCATGTAAATGTAATTAATATGTTTGTTGCGGGAAATAAGCTTGCGGACTATATAGATGTGGAATATTTTTCCGATAAAAAATCAGCAGATATGGTTATAAAGATAGCAAAAAAGAATGATGTAAAAGTCATTATGTCTTCACATGATTTTGAGAAAACACCTTCTTATGATGAGATGATTAAAAGATACGATGGAATGCATGAAAGAAATGCGGATATCATAAAACTTGCTGTTATGCCTGGGGATGAAGCTGATGTAGACAGTCTTTTAAATGCAGTATCGGAAACTTATGAAAAATATCCGGATACAGACATAATCGGAATTTCCATGGGAGAGCTCGGAAGAAGAAGCCGCACGGAAGGATATATATTTGGAAGCTGTCTGACATTTGCCATAATTGATAAGGCCTCGGCACCGGGACAGGTCAGTGTGGATGAATTATAATAGTTGACCATGATGAAAAAATCCCCACCTTAACAGGTGAGGATTTTTTGTTTTATGATACCTTCCAATTTTTACGAAGATTGTCCATAAGTGTCATAATGTTGATCGTATCTTTATGCGGCATAAGGTCTGTTTCGAATTTGCCGGTTATAATGGCATCTCTTGCTGCTATAAATTCATATTCGTATCCGCTTATCTGTTTTTCAGGTGGTTTGATATCGGCGATGGCCTTTTCACGGTCATAAACAATTATCTCTTCGGGATTATTTATATTCTTAACTTCTATATAGCCTTTATCACCGTAAATTACGGCATTGTTATCTGCCTTGAACATCATGGTAACAAATGCGTGTGCCGAACCTCCTGCCTTGTAATTAAACTGGAGTATTTCCTGAGCATCCACGCCGGTATCGAGTTTAACGCAGCTTGTACCGATGGAAGCAGGTGGTGCATTATAAATCATAGTGAAAAGATTTATAGGATATACACCCAAATCAAGCATTGCGCCTCCGCCGAGCTCAGGCTTTACAACTCTTTCTTTTTTTCTTAAGTCATAACCGAGGCTGCAGGTTATGGTGTTAACCTTACCGATGGTTCCTTTTTCGATAATGTCGATAAGTCTTAAATACATCGGTAAAAATCTTATCCACATGGCTTCTCCACAGAAAACGCCTTTATCCTCTGAAAGCTTCATTACTTCAATGGCACTTTCCATATCCGATGTAAATGCTTTTTCTACAAGTACCGGCTTTCCTGCATTTATACACATCTTAGCCTGTTCGGCATGGTGGGAATGAGGAGTGGCAATGTAAATAAGCTCCACATCCGGATCGTTGGCAAGCTCCTCATAAGAGCCGTATCTTTTTTCAATATTATAAGTATCACCGAATTCGTTTGCTTTGTCTATGTCTCTTGATGCAATTGCATAAGGGCAGAAAGCGTCTAATTTATTAAGTGTGTCTGCGACAACGCCGGCTATTTTTCCGGCACCGAGTATTCCAACCTTAAATTCAATCATTTATTAGTCTCCTTACATTTTGATTTCATGTTAAAACTATATTTATACTTATTTTTTTGTGCATTCTTCATATATTATACTTTAAAAAATAAGAACAGGCAATAATAAACACCAAAGATATGGGGAATTCGCCTATTTAGTTGACAATCAAAGGCTTTATACTGTATACTAAAAACTTGGTGGAGTGCGTTTTTGCACAATATTAATGAAAGGACAAAGAAGATGTACGAAAAAGTTTCCAATAAACTTAACTTTGTTGAACATGAACAGAAGGTACTTGATTTCTGGAAAGAGAATAAAGTATTTGAAAAGAGTATTGATGAGAAGAAGGATCTTCCGACATATACATTTTATGACGGACCTCCTACCGCAAACGGTAAGCCTCATATAGGTCACGTGCTTCCCCGTGTTATCAAGGATATGATTCCGAGATACCAGACTATGAAGGGTCATAAGATTATAAGAAAGGCAGGATGGGATACACACGGTCTTCCTGTCGAGCTTGAGATAGAAAAGGAACTCGGTATAGACGGTAAGGAGCAGATAGAAGCTTACGGTCTTGATCCGTTTATCAGAAAATGTAAGGAGTCCGTTTGGAAGTATAAGGGCATGTGGGAGGAATTCTCCGGCAAGGTCGGCTTCTGGGCTGATATGGATGATCCATATGTTACTTATCATGATAATTATATCGAGTCAGAGTGGTGGGCACTAAAGAAGATCTGGGATGATGGTCTTTTATATAAGGGCTTTAAGATTGTACCTTATTGTCCTCGATGCGGAACACCTCTTTCTTCACATGAGGTTGCTCAGGGATATAAGGCTGTTAAGGAGCGTTCGGCAGTTGTAAGATTTAAGTGTGTTGATGAGGATGCATATTTCCTTGCATGGACAACTACTCCATGGACACTTCCTTCAAACGTTGCGCTCTGTGTAAATCCTGACGAGACATATTGCAAGGTAAAGGCTGCCGACGGTTATACTTATTATATGGCTGAGGCGCTTCTTGATACCGTACTCGGTAAGCTTGGCGAGGAAGGAAAGCCTGCTTACGAGGTAATTGAAACTTACAAGGGTACGGACCTTGAGAGAAAAGAATATAAGCCGTTGTTTGAATGTACTGCAAAGGCAGTTGAGGGTAAGGAGAAAGGTCATTACGTGACCTGCGATTCTTACGTAACAATGTCAGACGGTACCGGTGTAGTTCATATCGCACCTGCTTTCGGTGAGGATGATGCCCAGGTCGGAAGAAAATATAAGCTTCCTTTTGTACAGCTTGTAAACGGCAAGGGTGAGATGACCGAGAATACTCCTTATGCGGGAATGTTTGTTAAGGATGCCGATAAGCCTATACTTATGGATCTTGAAAAAGACGGATTACTTTTTGACGCACCTAAGTTTGAGCATGATTATCCGTTCTGCTGGAGATGCGACACACCGCTTATCTATTATGCAAGAGATACATGGTTTATCGAAATGACCAAGGTCAGAGATAAGCTGGTTAAGAATAATAATACAGTTAACTGGATACCGGAAGGAATCGGAAAGGGACGTTTCGGAGCATGGCTTGAAAATGTTCAGGACTGGGGTCTTTCACGTAACCGTTATTGGGGAACTCCTCTTAATATCTGGGAATGTGAATGCGGTAAGCGTCATGCTATAGGCTCAAGAGAAGAGCTTAAGTCAATGAGCAAGAATTGTCCTGAAGATATCGAGCTTCATCGTCCTTACATTGATGAGGTAACCATTACCTGTCCTGATTGCGGTAAGGAAATGAAAAGAGTTCCTGAAGTTATCGACTGCTGGTTTGACTCGGGTGCCATGCCGTTTGCACAGTGGCACTATCCGTTTGAAAATAAAGAAATATTTGATGATAACTTCCCTGCTGACTTTATCAGTGAGGCGGTTGACCAGACAAGAGGATGGTTCTATTCTCTTATGGCAATATCAACACTCCTCTTTGACAAGGCACCGTACAAGAACGTAATAGTTCTCGGACACGTACTTGATAAGGATGGAAATAAAATGTCCAAGTCAAAGGGAAATGCTGTTGATCCTATGGAGGCACTTAACAAATACGGTGCTGACGCCATAAGATGGTACTTCTACAGCAACTCGGCCCCATGGCTTCCTAACAGATTCCATGAGGATGCGATTGTGGAAGGTCAGAGAAAGTTCATGGGTACACTCTGGAACACATATGCATTCTATGTGCTTTATGCTGAGATAGACCAATTCGATCCTACAAAATACAGCTTGGAATATGACAAGCTTTCCGTTATGGATAAGTGGCTCTTATCAAAGCTTAACACTATGGTTAAGATAGTTGATGACAGTCTCGGTGCATACAAGATACCTGAGGCAACCAAGGCACTTTCAGAGTTTGTTGATGATTTGAGTAACTGGTACGTAAGACGTTGCCGTGAGCGTTACTGGGCAAAGGATATGCCACAGGATAAGATAAATGCTTACATGACTCTTTACACTGCACTTATTACTCTTTGCAAGGCAGCAGCTCCTATGGTACCGTTTATCACAGAGGATATTTATCAGAACCTTGTTGTAAACTTTGACAAGACTGCACCTATGTCAATTCACCTTTGCGACTTCCCTGAAGTAAATGCAGACTTCATAGATGAAGAACTTGAAGCAAGCATGGATGAAGTCCTTAAGGTTGTTGTATTTGGAAGGGCTGCAAGAAATACTGCCAACATAAAGAGTCGTCAGCCGATAGGCAATATGTATATAAAGGCAAAAAAGGAGCTTTCAAGCTACTTTGTAGATATCATCAAGGAAGAGCTCAATGTTAAGAATGCTGAGTTTAAGGAGGATGTTTCCAAATTCTCAAGCTATACCTTTAAGCCGCAGCTTAAGACTGTTGGACCAAAGTACGGCAAACAGCTCGGTGGCATAAAAGAGTATCTTTCAAATGTTGATGGCAATGCTGCTATGGCAGACCTTAAGGCAAACGGAGCAATTAAGTTTGAAGTAAACGGTACTGAAATCTCACTTGCCGAAGAAGATTTGCTTATTGACATCGCTCAGATGGACGGCTTTGTAACTGACGGTGACAATTATGTAACAGTTGTACTTGATATTACTCTTACTCCGGAGCTTATAGAGGAAGGATTTGTAAGGGAGATTATTTCCAAGGTTCAGACCATGCGTAAGGATGCAGGCTTTGACGTTACCGATAAGATAAGACTTTATGTTGAAGGTAATGATAAGATAGCAGATATTATTAACAATAATGAAGATGCTATAAAGAAAGTCGTTCTTGCCAATGAATTTAACTTTGGGAAGACAGACGGATATGTTAAGGACTGGAACATAAATGGAGAGAAAGTTAACTTCGGTGTAGAAGTTATGAAATAATAGGTTGGATGAAATCTCAAACCTGAGATGACATTTGGCTTAAAATGAAATCAAGCCCAAGGGTGAGATAATGGTATTTAAATGAGGAAAGTATGGCATCAAGTAAGAATATAGCGGAATTTGACAAGGAAGAATTTAAGAAAGAGGTAATTAACAATGTCAGAATACTCTATAGAAAGACTATAGATGAAGCGACACCTCAGATGATATTCCAGGCAGTTGCATATGCAATCAAGGGTGATATCATTGACAGATGGATAGCAACTCAGAAAGAGTACTCCAAGAAAAATGTTAAGACAGTGTATTATATGTCTATGGAGTTTTTAATGGGTAGAGCTCTTGGTAACAATCTTATAAACCTTACTTTTTATAATCAGGTAAAGGAAGCTTTGGATGAACTCGGATTTGACCTCAACTGCATAGAGGATGAGGAACCGGATGCGGCACTTGGTAACGGTGGTCTTGGAAGACTTGCAGCATGTTTCCTCGATTCACTTGCTACACTTAACTATCCTGCTTACGGATGCGGTATCAGATATCGTTACGGTATGTTTAAGCAGGCTATTGAAGACGGTTATCAGATTGAGAAGCCGGATGATTGGCTTAAGGAAGGCAATCCGTTCGAAATCAAGCGTTCAGAGTATGCGGTTGATATCAAGTTCGGCGGTTATGTAAGAGTTGAAAACAAGAACGGAAAGAACGTATATGTTCAGGACGGTTATCAGTTAATTCGTGCTATTCCATATGATATGCCTGTAATCGGATATGGTAACAATGTTGTAAATACACTTAGAATCTGGGATGCAGAGGCAGCTCAGGAATTCAACCTTGATTCATTTGATAAGGGTGAATACCAGAATGCGGTTGAGGAGGCTAACCTTGCAAGAACTCTTGTTGAGGTGCTTTATCCTAACGACAACCATTATTCAGGTAAGGAGCTTAGATTAAAGCAGCAGTATTTCTTTATCTCAGCTTCTGTTCAAAGAGCAATCCTTAAGTTCAAGGAGAACAATGATGATATAAGAAAGCTTCCTGAAAAGGTTACTTTCCAGATGAATGATACTCATCCGACAGTAGCCGTTGCAGAGCTTATGAGAATACTTGTTGATGAGGAAGGTCTTGAGTGGGACGAGGCATGGGATATCACTTGCAGAACATGTGCTTATACAAACCACACAATTATGGCTGAGGCTCTTGAGAAGTGGCCTATCGACTTATTCCAGAGACTTCTGCCGAGAATCTATCAGATAGTTGATGAGATTAACAGAAGATATATGGCTCTTATCGCTTCAAAGTATCCTGGAAATGAAGAAAAGATTAAGAGTATGGCTATCCTTTATGATGGTCAGGTAAAGATGGCTCACCTTGCAATAGCAGGAAGCTACTCTGTAAATGGCGTTGCAAAGCTTCATACTGAGATTCTTAAGAAGAGAGAGCTTAAAGATTTCTATGAGATGAGACCTGAGCAGTTTAACAACAAAACCAACGGTATCACTCAGAGAAGATTCCTTCTTCATGGTAATCCACTTCTTGCTGATTGGGTTACTAAGAAGATTGGTGATGGCTGGATTACAGACTTAAGCCAGATTTCAAAGATCAAGAAGTGTGCAACCGAGAAGAAGTCACAGAAGGAATTCATGGATATTAAGTATAAGAATAAGGTTCGTCTTGCAGAGTACATCAAGGAGCATAACGGAATAGAAGTAGATCCTAATTCTATTTTCGATGTTCAGGTTAAGAGACTTCATGAGTATAAGAGACAGCAGCTTAACATCCTTCATATTATGTACCTTTACAATCAGTTAAAGGCTAATCCGAAGATGGACTTTGAGCCTACAACATTTATCTTCGGTGCAAAGGCGGCAGCAGGTTACAAGACAGCCAAGCTTACTATCAAGCTTATCAATTCCGTTGCTGATGTTATCAATAATGATAAGGATATCAACGGAAAGATTAAGGTTGTATTTATCGAGAACTACAGAGTTTCAAATGGTGAGATTATATTTGCGGCAGCTGATGTTTCAGAGCAGATTTCAACAGCTTCAAGAGAGGCTTCAGGTACAGGTAACATGAAGTTCATGTTAAACGGTGCACCTACTCTCGGTACAATGGACGGTGCTAACGTTGAGATAGTTGAAGAGGTTGGTGCAGAGAATGCATTTATCTTCGGTTTATCAGCAGAAGAAGTTATGAGATACGAGCGCGAGGGTGGTTATCATCCGCTTGATGTTTACAACTCAAATCCTGATGTTAAGAAGGTTCTTGATCAGCTTATCGATGGAACTTACAGCAAGAAGGATAAGGAATTATTCAGACCTTTATATGATTCTCTTATTCAGAAGGACGTTTATTTCACTCTTAAGGACTTCGATTCTTACAAGGAAGCTCAGAAGAGAGTAAATCAGGCTTACAAGGATAAGAGTAACTGGGCTAAGATGGCTATCCTTAATACTTCATGTGCAGGTAAGTTCTCATCAGACAGAACTATCGAAGAGTATGCACAGGAAATCTGGAAGCTCGAAAAGGTAGAAGTTAAGCTGTAATATACGTGTTTTGCACACAATGGTGGGCGGATACACATAACATACAGACAGTATAAAAGACAGGGTACAATAACAGACATAATTGATATGTACCCTGTCTTTTATACTGCCTATGTATATCATGTGTATCCGCCCACAGCTTAAAACAGCACAATTTGACTTTTTTGTTTACTTTGTGTTTTTTAGATATTATAATTGATGATGTATTTTATGACAGCTAATCGGAGGAGTTAATAATAATGGGATTAACAGTATCATTGGTACCTTACTTTTTAAGTGCAGTATTTTTTGTGCTTATCACCGGAAAATGTTTTTTTGATAAAATTAATATTCCTAAAATCCTTTTTGCATTTCTTTTGTCTCCGGCGGTTGGACAGGGTATAGTTTTTGTATTGACGGAATTTGTTATTGAAAGCGATAGCAGTCCCGATAAGAAAGAAACCGTGATGCAGGCCATTTTTGTTGTCGGACTCCAATTGGTTTTCCAGATGATAATGATGTTCTTTTATATTAAACTTGTAAAAGCGAATACACCTGCTATCGCAATGTTTATATACTTATGTTCATTGCAGCTTTTGCCAAATACTGCAGTTATGACAATTGCAACATTGCTGATGAATGTTAATTATTTCTGGGCGGGATTTATGCTTTTGCATGTTTTGTTTTATTTTCTTGCAGTGGTTCCGCTTTCAAAGCATAAAAATACAAAGCAGTTTACGGATACGAAGATTTTTTTATCCTCCCGGTGCTGACTTATGTATTCAATATAATTATTACAGTACGTACATATTTTACAATATATTATGAAGAAGATTTTTTAAGAGAATTTATAAGAATAGATTATGATAAATTGTTATCCGTAGTAGATAAAGAGCATTTTGAAAATATATTGTTTGACTTGTCTATGTCTTCTTATACGAGCCTGAGCTTCCTTATTTATCCATCCATGTTTATTATTGCGGTGCTTATAATATCTTTTTATGTTATTGTACGCAACATTGAATATAAAAATAGAGCGATAACAGCTCATGATGAGGTAAAAGCCCTTTCGGTTGAGGTCATGGAAGCACTTGCACATACAATTGATGCAAAGGACGAATATACGAGAGGCCATTCGGTAAGGGTTGCCAAATATTCAAAGATGATAGCAGAAAAAATGGGACTTACGGATAAGCAGTGTGAAGATATATATTATATGGGACTTTTGCATGATATAGGAAAAATCGGCGTGCCAAACGAGATTATAAATAAGCCGAGCCGTCTTACGGACGAGGAATATGATGTTATAAAGACACATCCGTTGACCGGTTTTGAAATACTTTCAGAGATTAAAAGCCGTCCGGATCTTGCAACAGGTGCAAGATGGCATCATGAAAGATATGACGGAACGGGATATCCGGATCATAAATCGGGAGAGGACATTCCGTTGGAAGCACGTATCATTGCCGTAGCTGACAGTTATGATGCCATGACATCGAACAGAAGCTACAGGAATTATCTTCCGCAGGATAAGGTTCGTAAGGAGATAGAAAAAAATGCCGGTACACAGTTTGATGAAGTTTCAGCAAAATATATGCTTGCAATAATAGACGAAGATACGGATTATGTTTTGCATGAGTAGCAGTTGTCTTATATATCGGAGAAATTATGAATAAAGAGATTTATGATAATGTAGTAATTAAAAAATTAATATTACTTTTGTTAATAATTCTTCTATCCCTTGGAATGACAGCATGCCTTGAGGAAAAAAAAACCGCTGACGTTCCGATAACGGGCGAATGGTCATATTATTCTATTGAAGGTGCAGGAAAATCTATCAATAGGGAAATTTGGGAGGATAGAAATTGTATCCCTCAGTTTCATTCCGAGGATGGAAGGACATTTTGGTTTACAATAAATGGTGAGGATATTTACGAGGGAAAGCTAGTACCCAATAAAGACGGTACATATACTATGATTTATGATGAGATAAAGGAACCGCTTTATTTGTCGATAAAAGGTGATGAGCTTATCATTTCAAAGCCGGGAAAGCTTAAGATTGTATTTCTTGGAGATGATGAATAGATTAATGATATTTGAAGTTATCTTTAGACCGTTATTTGCATAGAATATATAAAAGGGTTTGTACATAGACGGATTTCTTATGGGTGAAAAGTTGACTATCATAGTTGCTATGCTCGCTATTATGGTTATGATGCCGTATTTTATTACCATGGCGATAAACGGAAAACGGGAAAACAATAAGTTGAGTATTGATAATGTAAATACGGGCAGGGAAGTGCTCATCAGTATAAACGGGAAAAATGAGTTAATAGATGTTGAAAGATATATTGTCGGTGTGCTTCCGGGGATAGCGGGTCCGGAAAACAATGATGAGATGCTGGCGGCTCAGGCTGTTGCCGTAAGGACCGAGATTTATTATAAGATGGAAAATGAAACGGTTATACGGGAAGACAACCTTACATATGAATATTATACGAAAGAAAAATATATTGAAAATTGGGGAAAAAAGAGCTACTCAAAAGATATGCCCAGATATGAAAATGCCGTAATGTCAACGATTGGGAAAATTATTGAATAAATAAAATAATATATGCCCATAATATTTTTAGCAGATTGATTGAAATTATCAAGGTGATGATTTTTATCATAACTAAAATATTAGGAGGCATATTTTTTATGAATAAAATGGCAGACTTTTTCAGGTCAAAGGGATTTTACATTGCGCTCAGTGTGGGTATATTTGCTCTTGTTGCACTGATTGTTGCGTATAACTACAGAACAAATAAGGCAGAACTCGGCGGAAAGCAGGCGATAGATTTAAATCAGCCTGTATTGAGTGATGCGGATGATGAAACGGTTGTAACCAATACCGAGCCTAAAAAGGATGTTGCCGGAAGCACGGATGCGACAATGGAAGCGACAGTGGTTTCCGAAAAGAAAGACGA
>JAFSZR010000222.1 GCA_017459135.1 Lachnospiraceae bacterium
AAGCTGAGCGTTCTTTAATGCAATACCAAGTACCGCACAGTTTGTGGTTATAAGCGGTAAGTAAACGCCTAATGCATTGTAAAGAGACTTTACATTTTTCTTTAAGAACATTTCTACAAACTGTACCAAAGCAGCAATAATGAGAATAAACACAATCGTGCTTAAGTATTCCAGGTTTGCAGGTTTTAAAATAAAGTATTCAATAAGTGAGCAGACAAGGGATGCAAGTGTCATTACGAAAATAACTGCACCACCCATACCTGCGGCAGTCTTAACCTTCTTTGATACGCCAAGGAAAGGACAAAGACCTAAGAACTGGCTTAAGACAACGTTATTAACTATTGCCGCACCTAAAGTCACAAGTAATAATGTTTTCATGATCTTACTCCTTTCTATTATTCGTTAGCGTTAATATTATAGCTGCTCTTCTCGTCGGTTTTATTTACTGAATTCAAACAGACTCTTGACTGAGAACAAGACATACATGAGCCCTTGCATCCTGATGTTTCATATGTTCTCATGCCCTTCTTGGCCTGATTTAAATGAATTCGATTAATAATCGCCATTATTATTCCGAGAACAAAGAAAGCACCCGGTGCAAGAACGATTATTGATATCGGTATATATCCGTTGGTGTTTGTTGCAACATCTTTAATCGGAATTATATGCTGACCCAAAACTGTACCGGCACCGATAAGTTCTCTTACCGCACCGATTATTGTAATTGAACATGTAAATCCAAGACCCATTCCAAGTCCATCAAAGAATGACGGTATCGGAGGATTCTTTGACGCGTAACTTTCAGCACGGCCTAAGATTATACAGTTAACAACTATAAGCGGAATATAAATTCCAAGCGCATCATATATTGTCGGTACATATGCCTGAACAAGGAACTGTACCATTGTAACGAATGATGCAACTATAACTATAAAGGATGGAACTCTGATTCTATCGGTTATAACCTTTCTTAAAAGCGAAATAAGAAGGTTTGAAAGTGCAAGTACCATTGTCGTTGAAAGTCCCATACCAAGACCGTTTAATGCAGATGTTGTAACCGCTAAAGTTGGACACATACCAAGCATAAGAACGAATGTAGGATTTTCTTTTATGATACCGTTATATAATCTCTCCAGAGGTTTATTCATTATTTTGTACCTCCTTCAGCTAAAAAGTTCATGTAGTACGCAACAGCAGCGTTTACAGCATCTGTTACGGCACGAGATGTTTTTGTTGCTCCGGAAATTGCATCAATCTCGTTTTCGGCTTTTGCACCGGTCTTTGTTACGTTGAATAAGCCGATGTAATTTTCCTTTGAGTACTGTCCGTAAAATGCTTCCTCGGTGGACTTCATACCAAGACCCGGAGTCTCATCGAGAGAAAGAATTGATATACCTAATACTGTACCTTTATCACGGCTAATACCTACCATAACGGTAATGTCACCGCCATAGCCCTTAGATGATGTTGCGGTAATACAATATCCTAAAGGCCAACCTGTTGAAGATGTAGCTTCAAAACACGATATAACCTCGTCTATCCTTACGCCTTCAAGATCATATTGTTTAAATAATTCTTCCGTATTTTCAATATCACATGGATCTGAATAAGCAGATGCATCAGGGAAGACTTTCTCCAAACTTTCTCTTTTTGCATTATCATTTGCTTCTTTAATCGGCTCTTTTGTAACTTCATATACAAGGCCGAGCATAAGTCCGGAGATAAGTGTTATAAGGAAGATACGTAATGTATCGTTTATAATTCTTTTCATTATTTCTTACCTCCGTATCCAAATGGTGTAGGCATTGAAATCTTGTCAATAAGCGGAACGAGAAGGTTTGAGAAGATAATCGCAAAAGATACACCTTCCGCTGACTGACCGTAAATCCTGAATAATCCGGTTAAAATACCAAGAATTATACCGTAAATTATTCTTCCTTTTGTTGTAATTGGGCTTGTTACATAGTCTGTTGCCATAAAGAAGGCACCAAGAAGTAATCCGCCACCAAGTATATGTGCCAGAAGGAAAGTAAGGTCAAATCCTCTTCCGCCAAAGACAAGAATAAATGCACTGAAACTCAAAATATAAATACCAGGTATTGTAAGATCGATGATTCCTGTTGCAACAAGGAAAAGCGCACCGATAAGAATTGCTAATGCACTTGTTTCACCGATAGTACCTGAAGTTGTACCAA
>JAFSZR010000223.1 GCA_017459135.1 Lachnospiraceae bacterium
GGAAAGAGGGCGTTGACGTTTCTATTACCGGTAACTCAACCAACCCGACAAGATTCCAGCATCCTGTAGCAGGTACTTACAAGAAGGAATGTACAGAGAAGGGTAAGAAGTACTTCTCAGTTGCATCAGGTGGTGGTACAGGTCGTACACTTCACCCTGATAACATGGCAGCAGGTCCTGCTTCATATGGTATGACTGATACTCTCGGACGTATGCACTCAGATGCACAGTTCGCAGGTTCTTCATCAGTTCCTGCTCACGTTGAGATGATGGGTCTTATCGGTGCAGGTAACAACCCAATGGTTGGTATGACTGTTGCAGTTGCAGTTTCTATCGAAGAAGCAGCAAAGGCAGGTAAGTTCTAAATATAATTCTTAAAAAGAATAAAAATAAAGCGGCGGTTTTTATAAACCGCCGTTTTTTATTGACTGTTAAAGATTTCGATATTGAATTCTTATAACAATAAATTCCTACTATGACGAAAAGATTTTAATCTTTTAACGCTTTTTTTATTGTTAATGTATCCGAAAAAACTTTAACACTTGTTTTTATAGATATACGTGATTTTTCTTTTCGTTCACGTTTGAATTTTAATTCAATAGGCATTTCGATTATTTTACAGCCTGCTTTGTTTGCTTTGGCAAGTATCTCTATATCGAAAGCATATCCGTCCGTAAGCATATTTTCGGTAAGAGATTTGATTACTTGTGAACGAAAAAGCTTAATACCGGTTTGAGTATCTTTGATATTAAGTCTGAACATCATTTTCAGGATGATGTAATATCCGAAACTCATTATTCTGCGCATAAGCGGGTATTCGAGCTTGGATTCTTTGTGCATTTTTGAACCTATAACAATATCGGCCTTTTTTTCTTTCATGGATTTCAAAAATCCTTTGAGCATTATAGGATTAAGTTCAAGATCTGAGTCAAGGAAAGCTATGTAATCGGCATCGGCATAGTTGACTCCGCTTATTATAGCCTTGCCTTTGCCTTTGTTAGGCTTATATCCTATATATGAGATTTTCGAATCGGATTCGGAAGCGGAAATGATTTCAGTAAGAGTATTATCGGAACTTCCGTCATCGACCGCTATAATTCTGTAGTTGTGAACAAAGCCGGATATAATCCTTGATGCTTTCAAAAGATTGTCTTTGATATGCATACCTTCATTATATGCGGGCATAACTACACAAAGACAGTTTTTTTTCTGATTGTTTTTAAGTTTGTCACTTATTAATAATTCGGAATTGTTTAAATCGTCCATGTTACAAACCACCATTTTTTTTGCTTTATGTAGTATAACACAGCGAAAAAATAATTACAATTGCTGTTGTTTTTTTTTCTGTTATAAGTTATCATATATCAGATAGATGAAAAATGGCATATTATGTCGTATGAGAGGTTAAAAAAATGAGTAATAGTAAAAATAAAAAGAATAACTCAAAAAAACAGGATAAAAATACCGGTGCCAATAATAAAAACGGTTCGATTTTAAAATGGGTAGTCGCATTCTTTGCAGAACTTATTATACTCGGACTCATGATTGTAGCATATCTTATGTTTTACTTCGATGCTAAAATCGGCAAGATAAATAAAGTTGATATAGACGAAGGTGACCTTGCGATAAATGAGGAACTTGATACAAGTAAACAGACGGGATACAAGACAATAGCTTTGTTTGGTGTTGATGCAAGAGATGTTACAAATCTCGGTCAGGGAACACGAAGCGACTCGATAATGATAGCAAGCATAAATAATGAGACTAAAGAAGTTAAGATAGTATCGGTATACAGAGATACGCTTCTTGAGATAGAAAACGATTCGGGACTTACATCTAAGGTAAATGCAGCTTATTCGTACGGAGGACCGCAGCTTGCAATTAAAACTTTGAATGCAAATCTTGATCTACAGATTACGGATTTTGTTACCGTTAACTTTTTGGGACTTACAAAAGCGATTGATGATTTAGGCGGTATTACGGTTCATGTTGAAGAAAATGAGCTTCCGGTACTTAATCTTGCGATTTCAGAGCAGATAGCCGTAACAGGTATTTATTCGGACGGTGTGTTTACAACGGGTGATATACTTTTAAACGGTACACAGGCTACGGCTTATGCAAGAATAAGAAGTACGGATCAGGGTGATATAACGAGAACCGAAAGACAAAGAGATGTCCTTACGAAAATGTTTGAAAAAGCAAAAAGTTCGGATTTGGGAACCATTGATGCGATAATAGATGATTTGTTCCCTGAGATAGCCACAAGTCTTACGGAAGATGAGATAAAGGCTCTTGCAAAAGCGGTATTTGAATATCAGCTTGGGGATACGGTAGGTTTCCCGTTTGCTTATACACCTATAACACATGATACAAAGGGTTCGGTGCTTGTACCGGCAGACCTTACTTCGAATGTATCGGCACTTCATGAGTTCTTATTTGAGGAACAGGGTTATGTACCTACTTCTAAGGTACAAAACATAAATACAACCATTCAAAACGAAACAGGAATAGGTGCTCAGGAAATTGTAATAAATCCTCAAACATTTGAATGATAAATGTCAAAAAAAGGAATCTTTTTAGATTCCTTTTTTCGTGTAAAAATGTTATAATAAGATTTGGGTTTTAAATATGAAATAAGAACTTTATAAAAGGTGCATGATGAGAAAAATATCTTCAAGTGTTACAAAACTGAATATTGAAGGAATAAGGGATTATATACTTTCGGAGAGAAGAAAATATGTTGACAGAATTCCCGAAAAGGTAGGTAAGCTTTTTGAGATTGACGAACTTATGGAGTCAGGCTTTAAGAGTTACAGAATGGTTCCGAAAGAAGGCTTTAACGGAACATATATTATTTATCTTTACGGAAGTTCTATGTTTTTTAATATAGATAATGAACAATGGGATTTTATTTCAAAAGTTTCCATAGATACGGGCTGCGGGCTTTTTGTTCCTATGTATCCGCTTGCACCGGAATGCAGATGCAAGGAAACTTTTAGTATGCTTTGTAAGGCATATTCCGATTTCACAATGGGTCATGATGTAGATAAGGTCATACTCATGGGAGACTCTTCGGGAGCGGGACTTGCACTTTCCATTGCAATGATAGCATGGAAGGAAGGTCTCAGAAAACCGGATCAGCTCATTATGTTATCACCGGTTATAGATACGGAGTTTTTTGATACGGAACTTGAGGCTGTAATCAGTGATACGGTTGATAAGAGCGGAAGGATTTTTTATAACCAAAATTTAAAAAAGTTTATAAATGATTACTGGGTAAAGGATTATGCCGTTAAAACGGATTATACAAGTCCTTTCTATGGTGATTATACCGATTTGTGCGATGATGTAGTGCTTTTTTCAAGCGTAGACGATATGTTTAACTGCTATTCGAGAGCATTCTACAATAAGGCAAAAACTCAGGGTGTAAATGTAAGATTCTTTGAATTTGATGAAGCTTATCATGATTTTATGATTTATGAAAAAACAGAAATTCAGAAAGAGGCATACGGATATCTTGTGGATGTAATAGATAAGACATATGATAATTCCGTTAATGACATTTATCCTTTGAAGCTTTTGTCCGACTGGACAAAGAGATATCCGGATATAATTAAAGATGAGTGGGCATCAAAGTTTATATATGATCATAAATTTGATTATTCAAAAATAAATACCCGGTTGAGCGAATATCAAAATCTTATACTTGCCACAACACTTGCCGCTTGCGATTCAAAGGTCAAGCAATTTGTATTGAAGTTCCCGAATTGTACAATTGTCAATCTCGGATGCGGTCTGGACAACATGTTCGGAAGAGTGGATAACGGAAGAATACAATGGTATAGCGTGGATACTCACAATATTATGTCTGTAAGAAGGGCTATATACGGTGAGAGAAAAAGAGAAAAAACCATAGGAAGAAGTATTCTTGATTTTTCATGGATTGATGATATATCCTGCAAACGTAATCAGGGAATAATGTTTGTTTGTAACGATACACTTTCGTATTTCAAAAAAGGTGACGTGTGCGATCTTGTTGAAAAAGTAGCAAACCGTTTTCCGAACTGTGAGATGGTTTTTGCTATTTCAACATCAGGAGCTACAAACTATTCAAATCTTTTATTTAAAAAGACTGTTTTTATCAGAAGAAAAAGGCGTTTTTACTTAAATGATGCATATAAGGTTTTTACCGGTTGGAAATCGGATTATAAAGTTTTGGAGGAAGAGCCGGTTATGAAGTATCTTCCAAAGGGCTTTAAGCTTAAGACGTCGACAAAACTGAAAAAAGCATATAATAAATTGACTTATAACCATAAGATAGTTCATGTTAAGCTTGGTAGTGAGGCTTATGTAACCAATATGTAAGGAGAATTAATTCGTGCTTGATGCAAATAATCTTGTAAAAACTTTTATACGTAACGAAAAGCATAATACAAAGATAAGTTTTAATGCCGTTGATGATATTTCTCTTAAAGTAGAACTTGGAGAAATAGTCGGAGTTATCGGTCCGAACGGTGCAGGAAAGACTACATTGCTTCGTATGCTCGGAAGTCTTATGAAGCCTACTTCGGGTGAGGTTAAGATTTTTGTGGACGGAAAACAGATTTCCGACGGAACGGAAATAAAGAGACATATAGGCTATCTTTCCGGAAATACAAAGCTTTACGGAAGACTCAGCACAAGAGAACTGATGGTTATGGCCGGCAATCTTTACGGTATGTCGGAGCCTGAAATTGAAGACAGGGTTGCTATGGTTTCCAAGATATTAAATCTTGACGGTTTTATAGATAACAGAATTGAAAAATTATCTACGGGTCAGACTCAGAGGGCATCTATCTCAAGATGCATAATTCATAATCCAATGCTTTATATTTTTGACGAACCGACTCTCGGACTTGATATATTAAGCAGTAATGCAATCGTTGATTTTATGCTCAAGGAAAAAGAGGCGGGAAAGGCTGTGCTTTATTCCACGCATTATATGGAGGAAGCGGAGAAGCTTTGCGACAGAATCATTATTATCAACAAAGGGAAAATAGTTGCTGAAGGAACCGTAAACGAGATAAAAGAAATAGGCGGTTCGGATAATTTGAGAGAAGTATTCGGTAATCTTGTTAAAAGTAAGGAGGACTGGGTATGAATCTTAAAAATGTCAAAAGTCTTTTTAAAAAAGAATTATTGGATGTATTAAGAGATAAGAAGACGGTAATTATGATGGTTCTCGTACCTATCGTTTTATATCCGTTACTTATCGTAGTCAGTCTCCAGGTGATGAGTAAGATAACTACAACTATGTCTGAAAAAACATATACCGTAGCTATCGAATCCGAAGACAGTGGTGTTATTTCAGATCTTTTGGCTAAGTATGAATTTGCCGATTATTCACTGAAATTTGTCGAAACATCCGAACCGGAAAAGGCTCTTGCCGGTGAAAATATAGATGTATATATAAAAATATCTTTAGAGAACGGAAAAGAAAAATTTGAGATATATTATATATCTTCAATTACGAATTCAAATTATGCTGCGGATAAGGTTTCGAAATTCCTTTCGGATTATTCTTCGGATATTACAAAGAAAACGCTTGAAGCAGCAGGTCTGGATGCTGATGAGGTATTAAAGCCTATAGAGGTATCATTTAAAGATAAAGCGACAAATGAGGAAACGGCAGGAAGTCTTTTGTCGAGTATTCTTCCGTTTATGCTTGTTGTGAGTCTTCTTATGGGAACCATGTATCCTGCCATAGATACTACGGCAGGTGAAAGAGAAAGAGGAACGCTTGAAACACTTCTTACACTTCCTGTAACTAACAGTGAAATTATAGTAAGCAAATTTTTGGTTGTCGGAACAATCGGTATTATATCCGCATTGTTAAATGTTATATCACTTATCGGAGTCGGTATATATATGTATAGTATGGCGAGCACGTACAACAGTAACATTTCCGGCGGAGTGGATATAGCTAAATTTATACCTGCTTTGCTCATTGTGATTTTATGTGTATTTGCATTTGCGGTTTTTATAAGTGCCATAACGATGTGTGTTACGGCGTTTGCAAAGACTTATAAGGAAGCCAATAATTATATAACGCCGCTTTCGCTTGTTGTTATGTTTGCTTCTTTTATAGGTTTTATTCCGAACGTAAGACTTACGGAAAAAGCGGCGCTTTTTCCTGTTGCCAATATAACGCTTTTGATAAGGGACATGCTCTCTTTTAAATATGATGCAAAGGTAGTTTTGCTTGTGCTTTTGAGCAATGTTCTTTACGGATTTTTTGCAATATGGATTCTGGGCAGGATATATAACAGTGAGTCGATTCTTTTCGGAGAGTCAGCGGCAGGAGTTCAGATTTTTGAAAGAAGAAAGAATTTAAAACCGGGTGGAGTTCCGGAACTCGGTGATACAATACTTGTTCTTCTTGTAACCATATTTGCAATGATTTATATAGGTGGTGCCATACAGCTTAAGTATGAATACCTTGGTGTTTTCGGCACTCAATTATTGATTCTCGGTATACCTGTATTTGCGGCCTTATATACAAAAAAGGATTTCAAAAAAACATTCAGGATTAATAAATGTAAAGGCTCATACTTTTTGGCTGCTGCTTTTATGATAATCGGAGCCGTATTGCTCGGAATAGTGATTACGTCGATAATAGGAATCTTTTTACCGGAAAGCATTGATGAAACATACGAGCTTCAAAAGTCTTTGATGGGTGACAACTTCTTTTCGACTTTGTTTATTGTGGCAATTGTGCCTGCCGTATGTGAGGAATTCATGTTTAGGGGATATGTGCTTTCCGCACTTTCGGATAAGTTTAAGCCTAAAACGGCAATGCTTATAGCGGCCTGCCTTTTCGGAATATACCATATGAGCTTGGTAAGATTTATAGTAACGGCATTTCTCGGATATGTTTCCTGTTATGTTGTATATAAGTCAAAAAGCATTTTTACGGGTTCACTTATGCATTTTATAAATAACGGACTTTCTGTTTTGATATTGTATTACCCGAACTTGGTCGGTAAGATTTTTCCTGTTTTGACAAGTGAGACTTTGGATATTGTAGATCTTTTGTTTTTAATTATAATAGGAATACTGTTTATGTATTTGGGAAATTTCATAATAAAAGCCCCAAAAGGGAAAAAGGCCGATTTTAATTGAGAAAAATATGCTGATATGTTAGAGTATATATTATCAAACTTGGAGATAAAGAAACTATGAATGATAGATTAAAAGGTGCTGTAAAACTAATAGCCGTATTATTTATAGCCGTTTTAGTATTTTTTGTGATTTTTATAAATGTTACGATTAACAAACATAAACCTGTTTTTGTATCAACGGATACCGAAAGCAGAGAGTGGACGCTTACACCCGGTTACGAATCGGAGATGATTCAGTCGAATTTTTGGGCATATGTTAATGCCGCTTACGTATTGGTTGGTTCGGCACCGGATTATCAATTCTATAAAATAGCAAGCAATGTTCCGAGAAATAATTATGATGTAGACAATTTCTTTGTTGATGACGGCGGAAGCTTTATGTATTACCATGATGAAAATGCAAATAAGATTTCGCGTGTTGCGGTTGATGTATCATCGTATCAGGCTGACGTGGATTGGGAAGCGGTAAAGGCAGCGGGGGTTGATATGGCAATCATAAGGGCGGGCTACAGAGGTTACGGCACCGGGAAAATAGTGACGGATGATATGTTCGTAAATCATATTGAGGCTGCACTTGAAGCGGGACTTGATGTGGGTGTTTATTTCTTCACGCAGGCATTAAATTATAACGAAGGCGTTGAGGAAGCAAATTATACGCTTAATCTTATAAGGGATTATAATATAACTGGTCCGGTTATAATTGATACCGAAGAAATGAATGCGGAAGGCGCAAGAACCGAAGACCTTGACATAGATGCAAGAACAGACAGTATAGTTGGCTTTTGTGAGACGGTTAAGGCAGCGGGATACGAGCCTATGGTTTATTCCAATCGTAACTGGTTTGTTCAGCAGCTTGATATGAGCAGAGTAGGTAATTATAAGCTTTGGTTGGCACATTATTCCAATCAGCCTAACTTCCCGTATTTGTATACGGCATGGCAGTATACAAGCGAGGGCAGAGTTGCCGGGAACAATATTGATTTGGCTATGAATGTTTGGATAGAATAAAGCAAAAGGATTTGCTGTTAAAGGAGTAAAATATGCAGGGATGGAGTCTTGATTTTCCTTACGCAACCGTAATGGTCAGTATTCTTATGTTTTTGTGGTATTTTTTTAAAAAGAAGATACCTTTAAGTAGCTATGCTTTCTTTTACAGATTTAATCTATGTATTCTCATCAGTGCGGTTTCCGAAATACTCGGTAATCATCTCTTAAAAAACAACGTAATCGGCAATACGGGCTTTAATATTTTTATGGCAATAGATATGTATATGATGAGCGTAATAGGTGTTATATATGCCGGTTTTGTGCTTGAGTATATGCATGTAAAGGATAAAATCAAGCATATTTTACGCTATATTCTTAATACTATTCTGGCGTTTACATTTTTAATAAATCTTTTGAATCCTTTTACGGGGGTTGGAATTTATTTCAAAGGCGACGAATACAGTGCGGGAAGTCTTACCGGAATATATGTTGTTTTGAACGTAACGGCTGTTTTGATAGGATTCATCGTTACTATCGTAAAAAGAAAATCGATTCCGCCTTTGAAGGTATATTTAATTCTTGCCTGTATTCTTTTTGCAAATATAATGTTTTTTGTTCAATTCGCCTTTAGAATATCGGTGTTAAGCTTTGGCTTTGCCATTGTTTGTCTTGCCATGTATAACGGTATATTCAATCCGGCACTTTATATAGACAACCTTACGGGTCTTTATAATAAGGATTGCATGAGAGGATATATGGAGCATCGTTTTAACAGAAACAAAAAGTTTTCCGTTATTCTTATTGCAATGGATGATTTTAAGTATATAAACAAAACCTACGGTGTTGATATCGGTGATAACCTGTTGGTGCAGATCGGAAACTTTATCAGAAATGTTGACGGTGTGGATGTTGTTTTTGGATTCGGTTCCGATCAGTTCGGTGCAGTATGTAATAAAAAATCGGTTGAAGATGCACTTGCAACGGCGGAAGTTATAAGAGAACGTTTCAGACACCCATGGTTCAGTGATGCTGCATCGGGAATAATGATGTCTTCGACGATTTGTTGTTTTGAATGCCCGAAAGATGCCGATAATTACGGAAGACTTATTGAAATTATGGATTATGCGATGTCCATGGTAAAAAAGACAAATAAGGGCGGTGTATCAAATGCCGGAGAGCTTGATCTTTCCAAAATGAGAAGCGAAAAAGAAATCGAGAAAGCAGTTAAGCTTGCTATAGACCGAGACGAGCTTATGGTTTATTATCAGCCTATTTTCTCAGTGGAAAAGAATCTTTATAATTCTGCCGAAGCACTTGTCAGAATGAATGATGAGAAGCTTGGCTGGATATCACCTGAGGTGTTTATTCCGATAGCGGAAAAGAACGGACTTATAGTATCACTCGGAGATCTTGTGCTTCGTACGGTATGTAAGTTTATACGTGATAACAAACTTTCGGAGAGCACCGTAGAATATATTGAAGTAAATATAAGTCCGGTTCAGCTTCAACAACCGGATTATTACAAAAAGGTTATTTCTATACTTGAAGAATAGGATGTAAAACCTTCGCAGATTAACATAGAGATTACCGAAACCGCCAATATGGTCGGAGGTTCCGAGATAGTAAACGAGAATATCGAGAAGATTGTGGAATACGGTATTACGCTTTCGCTTGATGATTACGGTTCGGGATATTCGAATCTTGATTACATAAATCATATGCCTTTCCATATAATTAAGATTGATAAGTATATCGTATGGGATGCTTTTGAAAATATTAAGGCGGGTATAACACTTGATTATACTATTCGTATGTTAAATGCACTTTCGTACAGAATCGTCGCCGAGGGTGTTGAGACAAAAGAACAAAAAGAGCATCTTGCAAATATAGGTTGTCATTATATGCAGGGATGGTATTATTCAAAGGCTGTAGCAACTGATGAATTTATGGAAGTTATTAAGAGATTGCCGGATCAAATTGAGAAGGCAGCAAATTAGTAACAGCATAATAGAATATATATACAAATAAAAAAGCAACACTGTAAAAAGTGTTGCTTTTATTTTGGTTCAAGAACTACGGACATTTTCCACATATCGTCATATACAGCCCGGAATTCTTCCGTATTGTATGTCATTATACCGTCGATGGAATCATATACAGTAATTGTATTATCGACTGTACTGTATCCGCTTAAGACTACACAATCTTCGTTATAAACCCAGGTATAATCGATGTCTCCGTATTTGTAAATATAAGATGCTTTATTTACGGGTTTTAGTCCCACCGTTGTCCAAACCAAAACAGGATATCCTTTTGCTACATATGAAAACAAGTCGTTAAGTTCCGTTCCGCTTATATTTATTGCTTTATATGAGCTGTTGTTTTGAAGCAAAAATCGATTTGCGGTATTGGTTAAAGCGGGAGCATAGCAGCCTCCGCCGGGAGTTATGTCAGGGCGACCTTTATATCCCATAAGGTAGTTCTCATCCGAATAAATAAGATAGTTATCTATTATCTCGGATTTGTCAAGCTGATAACCGAAATAATTAAGAAGCATTGTCAATGCCATAGCTTCGCAGCCGGCAGGATATTCGGGATTTTGGTATATAAGTTCAAGTGTAAGTTCGACTTTGTCGGGATTTTCGGGAAAATCAACGGTAGGTATTTCGACCTCGCCGGTTTCTTCGTTGGCGCGGGCAAAGGACTCTATTGAAAAGTCAAAGGAAAGACCGTTTACTTCAAAATATGCTTTCGCGGGCGGAGTCTCTTTTTTGTTATGTTTTTTATGAATAAAGATAAAAAGTCCACCGCATATTACTATTAAAACAGCTATGATAATAAGAATTGTTTTTTTTCTCATTACTGCCTCCGGATAAGATATAACAGTACTAAAAAATACTGTATTAACTTAACTCGATTATACCACATACCTTTTTTCCGGGCAAGGAAAGTCATTTTGCGTGTACTACCTAAAAGACCTCCGGCATAAACTGTAAAAACAGCTATTTGAGGTTTGGTTTTGAGAGATTATATAGAGGAGAGAGTTTTAAGTATAGGTGAGTACATAGTTACAAATAATGCAACGGTAAGACAGGCAGCAAAAGAGTTTGGAGTGAGTAAGTCTACTGCTCATAAAGACGCAGCCGACAGGCTTCCGATGATAAATAAGGATCTGGCAAACAAAGTCAGAATTATACTTGATATAAATAAATCCGAAAGACATTTAAGAGGAGGAATGGCTACAAAGAATAAATACAGTAAAAACAATGAATAATATATATTAGTTATAAAAATGTGAATAATTGACGAATACGCTGGCATAATGAATGAAATTTCTTGCAGATAATGTTGTTTCGTATTATAATAGAAAAGATTGAGATTAATAATTATTGATTTACATGTTAAGTGATAGAGGTTTTGTTAAAATGAAATTTATTCAAATTTCAGATGTACATCTTGGAAAAAAACCGGATAAGGGAAGAATATGGAGCGAGAAAAGATCGGAAGAATTATACGAAAGTTTTAAAAATGTTCTTACGGTTTGTGATGAGCTTCAGATAGATTTGCTGCTTATTGCGGGAGATTTGTATGATACTCCTCCTACTGAAAAGGAGTTAAGAAAACTGGATGTTGAATTAAAGAGATTGTATAAGACGAAGGTTGTAATAATCGCAGGTTCTTCGGATTATATGTCTGAGGATTCTGCATGGTCAAAATACAGTTTCGCTCAAAATATAATAGTTCTTCCGGCAGGAAAGGCGACAAATGCTTATATTGAAGATTTAAATGTTTGCGTTACGGGATTCAGTTACGCAAAACCTGAATATAAAGAGAGAATTCTTGAGAAGCTTGAACCGGGCAGAGAGGGAGCTTATAATATTCTTCTCGGACATGGCGGTGATGCAACACATATGCCTTTTTCGTCCGAGCGACTCGCGAGAAAGAAGTTTGATTATATTGCACTCGGTTATATACACAAGGTTAAGCATATCTTAAAAAATAAAATGGCTTTTTCCGGTTCGCTTGAGCCGCTTGATTATACGGAAACGGGAAAGCACGGATATATTTACGGTGAGGTTGATGAAGAGGGACATACGGGAATTACCTGGGTTCCCTGTAATAAAAGAAGTTATATAAATACAACCGTTAAGCTTGACAGCAGTATGGACAGTCTTACAATTCGCGATACTGTCGAGAAGCAAATTCGTGATTTGGGTAAAGATAATATTTACCGTATAATGCTTAAGGGTAAGATAGACAGTAAGGCGGAAATAGATTTAGCTTTATTAAAAAGTAAGTATTATATTAATCAAATTATTAATCGTACCGAAGAATATTATGATTTGGATGAGCTTATGCTGGAAAATCAAAATAATCTCGTGGGCAGATTTATCAAAACTTTGTCTGATGATGAAATCGAAAATGAAGACATAAGAAAAAAAGCTTTGCGTTACGGTATAGAAGCATTGCTTGAGATTGGTGAATAGAATGTATCTTAATAAATTATTACTTAAAAACTTTGGTAAATTTAATAATAAAGAGATAGTTCTTAAACCGGGTATTAATGTTATTTCCGGAGAGAAGAGTAAGGGAAAGTCAACCGTAAAAGATTTTATCGTGTCTATGTTTTATGGTTTGTCGGGTTGTGCCCTGAATGAGAAAAACAGTAATCTTTACGAGACATATAAACCTCAGGACGGCAGCTCTTTTTCCGGTAAAGCTTACATTAAGAAGGATGATAAGAATTTCTTTGTTGAAAGAAGTTTTGCCAAGAAAAGCAGTAGGGCAAACGTACTTGAACTGAATTCCGGAAAGGAATTAAAGGTAAAAAATGATAATCTTGACGGTTTAATATTTGATTGCTGCAGGGATGATTATGTTAATGGCTTTTGCATAAATGATGAATGTGAAGACTATTCGGAATTCTTTGAACATGATTTTAAGAATATGATAGTCTCGGGTACGGCATCCGTTGAGGTCAATAAAAGTATTGCATATTTAAAAAAGAAAAGGCGTGAATTTGATACTTCCGCCATAGAAGAAAATATTGATATTATTGATTCGGAACTTGAAGATTATGAGGATGTTGATTCAAAGCTTAAAGATGTAAGAAAGAAAATAAGCGGTATCGAAGAAGAACTTGCAATTGAAACAGCCAGAAGAAAGAGAGAAGCAAGGAGACTTATCAATACTCAAAAAAAGGATGAAGAAAAATCGGAAACAGATTCAGACGAAGTAAAAAATGAAAAACCTGACGAAAAATCCGAAGATGAGAACAATAAAACTGTATTTCTTGATCCCGAGCTTTTAAAAGATTATAAGGTTGAGAAAAAACTTACCGAAAAAATATGGTTTATCATATTGGTAGGATTATTTGTAATCGGGGTAATCTCCGCAGTTGTATGTATTTTACCTTTTGATAGTGCCGTAAGACAAATATTCATTATATGTACTATCTTATTTGTTATAGTTACAATTGTTGAAGGCTTATATGCCAAAGGTGTCTTTGATGAAGAAGTAAAAACACCTTCGGAGGAAGAATTCAGACGTATTATTTATGAGCTTGAAAGAAAAACCGAAACATATGAAGAAGTCGAAATTGATATGTCTTTTGCAAAGAGCTATCTTGATAAGCGAGAAGAGTTCGCTGATATGGAAAGAAAAATCCTTAAAGATATAGCAAGAAGAGACGAATTGAGAGAAGAAAGAAGAGTTCATGCCGAAAAACTGGCAAGTTCGAAAAAAGAGATTCATGCCATAAATCTTGCCATTAATACTATTAATGATTTATCAAAAGATATAAGTAAATCATATAGCTTTATGATAAATAATAATATTTCGGAAATTGTTTCAAAGCTTACGGATAAGAAGTATAATGACTTATATATAAATGAAGAAAATAAACCAATGGCAATGTCTCAAAACGGATATGTTGAGATAGATAGTCTGGATAATGTTGATAAGCATCGTGTTTATTTGGCAATAAAGTATTCGCTTGCTAAGAGTTTAAGCGAAAAGAAAATGCCTATTCTTTTTGACGGAATATTTGACGGACTTGATAATGATTCTCTTGGAAATATGGTTGATATAACCAAAAAGATTAATACCGATCAAATGATAATCTTTTCATCGGATTATAAACTAATCAATAAACTTAAAGAAAAGAATATCGAATATAATTATATTGAACTAAACTAGTTTAGTTCAATATAATTTTTTTGCCTTTTTTATACGGATTTTATTTTTTCCAATATTGTATACGGGATTTTCATGTTGCCTCGTCCGACACCCATTTTGATATTCGGTTTTACCACGCCGTGAAAATCCGTTCCGCCGGATATCAGTAAATCATGGTGAAGAGCCATACTGCGAAGTTTGTCGCTTTCGTATGCATTGTTGGAAGAGTGGTAGGCTTCTATGCCCTTAAGCCCAAGCGGTTTAAGATAATCAAGAAGCTCATCGATTTGCTTGTATCCGAAGTGGTATAACAAAGGGTGCGCCAGAAAAGAACATTTTGAATAGCGGGACAGTATATCCATAGCATGTTCGCATGTTACCTGTGGCTTTGGAAGATAATATTTGCAGCCTACACCGATATATTTCCTAAAGGCTGTATCTTTGTCTTTACAGATTCCTTCTTCAACCATTACACGTGCAAAGTGAGCTCTGGTAATAACACTGTCCGGATTACCGTGAAGGAGCTTTTCCATAGTGATATCTAATCCGTCTTTTTGCATAAGCTCAACCATTTTTATATTTCTGTCTTCACGTTGCTTTTTAAAATAATCAAGTTCGTTTTTTAATTTCTCATTTTGATAGTCTACAAAAAAGCCCAATATATGAATTTCGCGTTTTTGATAGTAGCATGACAATTCTATTCCGGGAATAACTTCAATGTCTTTGTCTTTTGTATATTCAAGTATTTCGGGTATTCCGTCTACGGTATCGTGATCTGTAAGAGCAATTGCCTTAAGCCCTGCTTTAATGGCTTCAGCGGCAACCTCACTCGGGGAAAGAGAACCGTCCGAAGCGTTTGAATGTAAATGTAAATCTATTAAATCCATGGGATAACCTCCTGAATAATATTCCGGCATGGGTAAGGGTAAGATTTTTCTTCGTCCACCAGAACGGAAATCCAATCTTCTTTTAGTGATACGGAAAAATCTGAAAATTCATTTTCTATGCTTTTTAATTGTTCCTCCGGGTCGCCGTTGACACGTATTTTTAATGTACGGTAAGAACCGAAGAAATTTTTTAAATGCTCGATATCGTTATCATAAAGCATTTTGCCCTTATCGATTATAATGATACGGCGGCATAATGCGTCAACGTCACCCATATCGTGTGTCGTAAGAATAACCGTTGTTTTCTTTTCTTCGTTTAAGGCATGAATTAAAGTACGTATTTTGGATTTCATGGAAACATCAAGTCCGATTGTCGGTTCGTCCAAAAATACGATTTTCGGATTGTGAAGAAATGCCGCAAGTATATCGCTTAAAGTTCTCTGGCCGAGAGACATCTGTCGTACGGGCTTATGTAATAAGGGTTCAATATCAACAAGAGATTGATATAAATCAAGCATATCATTATAATCCTGAGTTTTAACCTGGTATACGTCTTTTAATATCTTTAATGACTCAACAAAAGGAAGCACCCACCAGAGCTGGGAACGCTGTCCGAAAACAACGCCTATGTTTTGAGCGTTTTTTGTATAATATTTTCCATAGTTTTGCCCCGTAAATAATTGGTTTGTTATAAAAAATACTTATAGAATAATGTAGCATAAAATATTAAATAAAACAATAAAATGCTTGCTATTGTCTTTTTGCTTCATTATAATGTGGATATAATAAAATGGGTGTGCATTTTGCATACTTAGGTTTATATTTCAGGAGGAAATCTTATGAGTAAGAATAAAAAAGACGGTGAAGAATTAAAATCAAAATTTGTGAATATTCTCAAGCTTATTGTAATAGTTGCACTTGGACTTGTGCTTTTGTTTTATCCGGGACAGTCGCTTGATACCGGAGTTAAGGCTTTGGGTATAGTTATTATAGTTGCGGGTGCTGTCGCACTTATTTCCGCAATGACTGCTCAGGAAAAAAATGCATATGTAACTTTTCAGATTGTGGGCGCGGTTCTTGGTTTGGTAGCAGGTATAATTGTTCTTGTTAACAGAGGATTGGTTATATCCATTTTCCCTGTATTAACAGGTGTCGGACTTGCAATCTACGGAGCATTCGGAATCGCTCAGGCTATAACCTTTAAAAAGTATTATACTAAAGGTTGGGAGGCACCGCTTTTATTTTCAATTATTACAATACTTGTCGGCGTGCTTATTGCGGCAAATCCGTTCAGTACCATGAATACTATTGTAAGACTTATAGGCATAGTCCTTACATATAACGGAGTTGTTGGTATCTGGATGCAGCTTAACAGAAGAAAGAAAAATCTCGTTTATCACAAAAATGAAATCATTGATGTCGAAGCCATAGAAGTGGATGATGACGAGGACTAAGGAAAAAGACATTTTTATAAAAACGACGGAAAGAGTTTATAATGGACAGAGAATTAGAAGAACAATATGTAGATGAAAAGAAATCGGAAGAAAACAAGATGGGTGTTATGCCTGTAAAGAAACTTATAATATCCATGTCGCTTCCGATGATGATATCAATGCTTGTACAGGCACTTTACAATATAGTTGACAGTGTTTTTGTTTCAAGAATATCAGAGGACGCACTTACGGCCGTTACACTTGCATTTCCTATGCAGATGCTGATGTTTTCTGTAGCATCGGGTACTGCGGTAGGTATTAATGCACTTTTATCAAGATCTCTCGGTGAGAAGAATTTTGAAAAGGCCGATGAAGCTGCCAATACAGGTATACTTCTTGAAATAATCAGTTTTTTTGTATTTGTCATAGTCGGACTTACCGCTGTAAAACCGTTTATTTGTTCACAGACGGCAAATGCGACCATACAGGAATACGGTACGACTTATACAACCATCTGTTGTTGCGCATCACTGGGTGTGTTTATGCAGATGACTTTCGAAAGGCTTCTTCAATCAACGGGAAGAACCTTTCACAGCATGATTTCGCAGATTACCGGTGCGGTAATCAATATGATTTTGGATCCGATTCTTATATTCGGTCTTGCGGGATTTCCTAGGCTGGGTATAGCCGGTGCGGCGGTAGCAACAGTTATTGGTCAGGTTACGGCATCGTGTCTCGGTATATTTATGAATATTAAATTTAATAAAGATATAAATCTTTCGCTAAAGAAGATATTAAAGCCTAAGTCGGAGGTTGTTAAAGCTATTTATGCTGTAGGTGTACCGTCAATACTTATGATTTCCATAGGTTCGATTATGACTTACAGTATGAATAAGATTCTCGGAAAGTTTTCCGATACGGCAACAGCTGTCTTCGGCTCGTATTATAAGCTTCAGAGTTTCTTCTTTATGCCTGTTTTCGGAATCAATAACGGTTTGATACCGGTTCTTGCATATAACCTCGGTGCTGCAAGAAAGGACAGAATAGATGAGGCTCTTAAGTTTGCCTTAAAACTTGCCGTATGTATTATGGCAGTAGGAACAATAGTATTTGAAATTGTACCGGGAACGCTTCTTAAGATTTTTGATGCTTCGGACAATATGCTTGGAATAGGCATACCTGCACTCAGGATTATAGCAATTCATTTTCCTATTGCTGCATGTTGCATCGTGCTCGGTTCTGAATTTCAGGCTTTTTCGAAAAGTATATATTCACTTATTGTTTCTTTGTGCAGACAGCTGTTGGTTCTCGTTCCGGTTGCATGGCTTTTGTCACTTACGGGAAATGTGAACAATGTTTGGTGGTGCTTCATTGTAGCTGAGTCAGTATCAATAACCATTACCGTTATTTCATTTAAAAGGGTTAATAAAAATCTTCCGATATAGTTTTACCGATGTTTTGGTTTCGACGTTAACCATGTTTCTTATGACGTATTGATTAAGGAGGTTGCCTATGAAAAATAGAATTTTAAAAAAGATATTGGCTGTAATGATTTCTGTTTTATTAATCGTTCCAACATGGCACTTAAACAGTAAAGCAGACGGAGAATATACAATAGAAGTTAATGTTACCATGAATGTTGTTACTGTTTATCAATACGGCAATCCGGTCAAGGCAATGGTTTGCTCGACAGGAACTTCAACGCCTCGAAGCGGTACATACAGAACAACGGATAAGTATGAATGGCGTTCGCTTGTGGGAGGCGTTTCTGGTCAATATGCAACAAGAATAACAGGTCAGATATTGTTTCATTCCGTTCCTTATACGAGATACGGTGATAAATCATCTTTGGAATATTGGGAATATGATAAGCTCGGAAATGCCGCATCACTTGGCTGTGTCAGACTCAGCGTTGAAGATGCAAAATGGATATATGATAATTGTCCGAGAGGAACAGGTGTTACATTTATTACAGGTTATTCGGCTCCGCTTGGAAAGCCTTCGTCGTGTGCTATTTCGAATGCATCGTCTGAATTAAGAGGCTGGGATCCTACAGATCCCGATCCAAATAATCCGTGGAATTATAAATATCAGGATTATTGTTTTGATGCTAATTTTTATTATAACAATTACTCGGATTTAAGAAGTTTGATAGGAAATGATGAGGATGCGCTTAGGATTCATTGGCTTGCCAACGGAATCAGAGAAGGTCGACAGGGAAGCGAAGAATTTGACGTGACATATTACAAAAATACAAACAGCGATTTACAGGCAATTTATGGAGATGATAATTATGCATATGTAAATCATTATTTAACTTCCGGAAGAAATGAAAGAAGACAAGGATCCGCAAATAAGAAAGTGTATATTAAAGGAAAATGTCAGATGCCATATACAGGTGAAGGCGGAGGATATCTTATCGGAGTCGAATCATTTGAGAATCCGAACCAATCATACAGATATGAGATGCTTATTCTTGACTGTACTTTGCTCGCCGAGAATAAAACGGCATGGATTTATTCAACGGGTCAATGTGGCGTGGCGGAAGGAAATGCTTTATGGACAATTTGGCAACCACAATACGGCTACTATTGGACATTGTTTAGAGTCTTTGATGAAAACGGAAATATGCTTGATGAGGCTTGCTTCGGATTTGTGAATGCGTACTAAAGAATAACTTGATTTAAAATAAAAACTGTGCTAAACTATGCGATTGAAAAATAGATACAGGGGTAGTCGGTGCTGATGAATCAAAGCTATGATTGTTTATTGTATGATTGGTTCTGATGTTAAAAGGGAAGCAGGTGAGAATCCTGCACGATCTCGTCACTGTATTGGAGGAGTATAAAGCAAGTGTATTGATTAAATAAATTGATACAGCCACTGACATTTGTTGGGAAGGTTTGCTTTATATGATGATAACTAAGCCAGGAGACCTGCCGATTACTTGGTACAGGAACTAAAGTTCCGGATTACGAGGCATTAATCGTACCGTAAATAACGATTTATATCGAGTTTTTTTAATGCCTTTTATTTTGTGTAAAAGGCATTTGTTATTGGAAAAACAAAAATATAATAATTATTGTTTATGTACCTGTTTTGTATCAAATCAAAGGAGGAATATATTATGAGAAAGAAACTTTTGGTTTTGGCACTTGCAGGCTGTATGGTACTTGCAACTGGCTGCGGTAAGGATTCCGATAAGGAAACCACAAAGGAAACTACAGAGGAGACTACTGTAGAAACAACAACCGAGGAGGTTACTGAGGAAGATACCGAAGAGGTGACCGAGGAAGAGGAAGAAGATGAGGAGAACTACAATACCGGTGATGCAAGTCTTGACGATCCTTTAAATCAGGATGAGATAGGCGAGAGCGAGCTTCTTGTTGTAAGTTTCGGTACAAGCTTTAACGACAGCAGAAGACTTACAATCGGTGCAATCGAGGGTGCCCTTACAGATGCTTTCCCTGATTACAGCGTACGTAGAGGATTTACAAGCCAGATTATCATCGACCACGTAAAGGATCGTGATAATGTTACTATCGATAATGTAACCGAAGCACTTGACAGAGCTGTAGATAACGGTGTTAAGACTCTTGTAGTTCAGCCTACACACCTTATGAACGGTTTTGAGTATAATGATCTTGTTGATGAGATTTCACAGTATGCTGATGCATTTGATCAGATAGTTATTGGTGAGCCTCTTCTTACTTCAGAGGAAGATTTTGAGGCTGTAGCTAAGGCTATTACCGAAGCTACAAAGGAATACGATGACGGTAAGACTGCTATCTGCTTTATGGGACATGGTACAGAGGCAGATTCAAACGGTGTATATGCACATATGCAGGAAGTGTTAACTAATCTTGGATATGATAACTACTTCATCGGTACCGTTGAGGCTGTGCCAAGTCTTGAGGACTTAATCAAGGCAGTAGGTGAAGGCGAATATGAGAGAGTTGTTCTTGAGCCTCTTATGGTTGTTGCCGGAGATCATGCTAACAATGATATGGCAGGCGATGATGAGGATTCATGGAAGTCTGCATTTGAGGCAGAGGGATATGAGGTTGTATGTGTATTAAAGGGTCTCGGTGAGTTCCCGGAGATTCAGAAGCTTTACGTACAGCATGCACAGGACGCAATTGATTCTCTTAAATAATTGATAAAGGAAAAATATTATGAGAAAGTTTTTTGGAAAAGCAGTTATAATATCATCACTCTTTGTTTTCGCTTTGACAGGTTGTTCATCAAAGAAGAATGATGAAAAAACAACCGCAAGCGAAACAGAGGCTGTTACGGAAGCGGTAACCGAAGAGGTAACGGAAGAAACAACGGAGGAAAACGCAAGTGACTCGGATGCTTCGGGTAAGGTGGCTGATTCTTCGGAAATGACAACCGTTGATGAGGTTGTTGAAGAGGGCATGGTGCCCGTTACAGCAGATATGATTAAGGATGGTGAGTATGATGTTGTAGTATCATCAAGCTCAACAATGTTCAATATCGAAAGCTGTAAGCTTACCGTTGCGGACGGAAAAATGACAGCCGTTATGACAATGGGCGGAAAAGGATATTTATATATATATCCGGGAACCGGTGAGGAAGCGGTAGAAGCCGATGAAGCGGACTACATACCTTTTGTCGAAGATGAAGACGGAGCACATACATTTGAAATAAGTGTAGATGCTTTGGATGAAGGTGTTCCATGTGCCGCATTCAGCAAGAAAAAGGAAAAGTGGTATGACAGAACCATTCTTTTCAGAGCGGATTCACTTCCGATGGATGCATATAAGGATGGAGTGTTCACAACCGCAAAATCACTCGGACTTGAAGACGGAACTTACACTGCAGAGGTTACTATGACAGGTGGTTCGGGAAGAGCAATTATTGATTCACCGGCAACTATTGTTGTTTCAAACGGTGAATGCACGGCTTCTATTGTATGGAGCAGTCCGAATTATGATTATATGATAGTTAATGATGAGAAATATCTTCCGGTCAATACAGAGGGTAATTCGGTATTTGAAATACCTTTAACAATGTTTGACCGTAATATGACGGTTATAGCAGATACCGTTGCAATGAGTGAGCCTTATGAGATAGAGTACAAATTTAATTTTGATTCATCTACCATAGAGAAGATAGAGGAATAATTTATAATTAAAATGATGAGATTAAAATCTGAAAAACTTATTAATTTAATTATGTTTTTTCTGCTTGCTCTTATGCTGATGTTGACCGGATGCGGAGCAAAAAAGGAGAACAAAAACGATTTAAACGGCAATAATGATACTTTAGATGAAGTCCCTTTAATAGAGGGGCTTCATTTTAAAGAATCGGTTTCTTTGGATTATGCCGAATGTTTTGATATTTACAGATATGATGAAGGTTATTCTCTTATCTGTGTTAATGACGGAAGAAATTATCTTCTTGTACCGGAAGGAAAAGAAGTGCCTGAGGGAACGGAAGAATTTTATATAATAAAAAAGCCGGTTACCGATATATATCTTGCATCTACATCAACAATGGCTTTGTTTGATGCGATGTCCGCACTTGATTGCGTGGGTATGTCTTCTCTTGCGGCAAAGGATTGGTATATGGATTCGGTTATTACCGCTATGGAAAATGAGGATATTCTTTTTGCGGGAAAGTATTCAGAACCGGACTATGAGCTTTTGCTTGATGAAGAGTGTGAGCTTGCCATAGAAAATACAATGATACTTCATGCTCCGGAGGTTCAGGAAAAGCTCGAGGAACTTGGTATAACCGTATTTATAGATTGTTCAAGTTATGAGCCTCATCCGCTCGGAAGAACGGAATGGATAAAGGTATATGCTGAGATTACGGACAGGCAAAAGGAGGCTGAGGCATTCTTTGCCGGACAAAAAGATTATGTTGATAAGCTTGCCGAATATGAGAATACCGGTAAGACAGTTGCTTATTTTTATATTAATGAAACGGGTTCTGTCGTAGTAAGAAAATCTGCGGATTATGTTCCTAAGATGATTGAAATTGCGGGCGGACAATATATATTTGATAATTTTGGTAAAGAGGATACAAAAGCTTCCTCAAGTACCAATATAACCATGGAAGAATTTTATAATACCGCAAAAGATGCGGATTATCTTATATACAATGCTGCCATTGATAATCCTATAAGCAGCGTGGATGAGCTTATAGATAAAAATTCTCTTTTTGCCGATTTTAAGGCGGTAAAAAACGATAATGTGTGGTGTACGGAAAGGAATATGTTTCAGGCAACGGATTCCATCGGAAATATCATAAATGATTTTCATACCATTCTTACCGATGATGATGCCGAAGAACTTGAATTTGTATATCATATACATTAGGAATATAGTAAATATGAAAAAATCCTTAACGGATTTTTTTGAACTCGCTCAAAGCCGCGAGGGGCTCCCCTTCGCATACGCTCGGGGCAGAGGAGGGTGCAAATGAAGAAAAAGGATAAAGATATCTTAAATGAATACGGTTCTGTAAACAAAGTAAGATACAGCTTATTCTTTTTTTTCATGCTTATATTGTTTGTTGTAATTACGATTTTAAATATCAATATCGGTTCGGTTAATATTTCCGTATCGAAGATATTTAAAATCATTTTTTTTAAAGAAGGCGAAAGCGGATATTATAATATTATCTGGCATATAAGACTTCCGAGAATATGCATGGCTGCCATATTGGGAGGAGCGCTTGCCTTATCGGGTCTTCTTTTACAGATATTCTTTAATAATCCGATAGCCGGACCTTATATTCTCGGAATTTCTTCGGGTGCAAAAATGGTTGTTGCATTAACACTTGTGTATTTCTTTAAAAGAGTCGGACACGTTTCATCAATAGCTCTTGTTATTGCCGCATTTGTCGGTTCGATGATTTCCATTGCTTTTATTCTTTTTCTTTCCAAGTATATTAAATCAATGTCGGTTCTTATTATCGGCGGAATAATGATTAATTATATATGTTCGGCAATAACGGATTTTATTGTTACCTTTGCGAGCGATTCGGATATAATCAATCTCCATGGTTGGTCGCTCGGAAGCTTTTCGGCATCTAACTGGAGAGACGTTTTAATTGCATTTATAATAGTGATGATAACATCTTTGGTTATCTTTTTACTCGCCAAACCGATAAGTGCTTTTTTGCTGGGTGAGGCTTATGCACAAAGTGTCGGTGTAAATATTAAAGTTTTCAGGGTTGTGCTTATACTTTTGTCAAGTGTTCTTTCGGCATGTGTAACCGCCTTTGCGGGCCCTATATCTTTTGTCGGAATAGCTGTTCCGCATCTTGTTAAGAGAGGTCTTAAAACATCAAAGCCTATAGTTGTTATCCCGGCATGTTTTATGGGAGGAAGCATATTCTGTATGCTTTGTGATTTGATAGCAAGAACGGCATTTTCACCTACCGAGTTAAATATCAGTACGGTGACCGCAGTGTTCGGCGCACCGATAGTTATTATAATGCTTTTAAGAAGCAGTAAGAGGAGGAATTAGTATGGATTATTATGTAAAAGCCTCAAAACTTACTGTCGGTTATGACGGAAAAGCTCTTATAAATGATATGGATTTTGAAGTAAAAAAGGGCGAAATTCTTACCCTTATAGGACCTAACGGTTCGGGTAAATCCACGATTCTTAAAACCATAACAAGGCAGCTTGAAAAAATAAGCGGTGCTGTTTATATAGGTGAAAATGAAATAAATGAAATTGATTATAAAGAGATGGCTAAAGAAGTTTCGGTGCTTCTTACGGAGCGCGTAAGACCCGAGCTTATGACCTGTTATGACGTGGTTGCTTTGGGAAGATATCCGTTTACCAACAGGATGGGTATATTAAGTGAAGAAGATAAAAGAATCGTTGAAGAATCCATGGAAATGGTTGGTATACGTTCACTTTCTAACAGGGATTTTCAAAAGCTCAGTGATGGACAAAGACAAAGGGTTCTTCTTGCGAGAGCAATTTGTCAAAAGCCTTCCGTAATAGTGCTCGACGAGCCGACATCGTATCTTGATATTAAATATAAGGTTGAGCTTTTTGAGATATTAAAAAAGATGGCAAAAAAAGAAAATGCTGCGGTAATTCTTTCGTTGCATGAGATAGAGCTTGCGGAGAAAATCTCCGACAAAATCATGTGCGTTAAAGGTGATAAGATTTCCTGCTTCGGAACGGTAGAAGAGGTTTTCAAAAAGGATATAATAAAGGATTTGTTTGATATAAACGATGAGGAGTTTGAGATGTATTTCTCAAAGGGTATTTTGGTTGATTAAGAGGTGCGTATGGCTAAGGTTATAATGGTTCAGGGAACCATGTCAAGTGTAGGAAAAAGCTTAATAGTTGCGGGCCTTTGCAGGGTTTTTAGGCAGGACGGTTATAAGGTATGTCCGTTTAAATCACAAAATATGGCGCTTAATTCATATATAACCGAGGACGGACTTGAGATGGGAAGAGCTCAGGTTATGCAGGCGGAGGCAGCGGGTATAAAGCCTGATGTATGTATGAATCCCATATTGCTTAAGCCGACAAGTGATGTAGGTTCGCAGGTTATCGTAAACGGAGAAGTACTCGGTAATATGAGAGCAAAAGAGTATTTTGAATATAAGAAAAAACTTGTGCCTGAAATAATGAAGGCCTTCAACAGATTAAATGAAGAATACGATATTATTGTGATTGAAGGTGCCGGAAGCCCTGCGGAAATTAATTTAAAAGAAAATGATATAGTAAATATGGGTATGGCGGAACTTGCGGATGCTCCCGTTATTCTTGTGGGAGATATAGACAGGGGAGGCGTATTTGCACAGCTTCTCGGAACGCTTATGCTTCTTGATGAAAATGAAAAGGCTCGCATAAAGGGACTTGTGATAAATAAATTTCGCGGAGATAAAACCATACTTGATCCTGGGATTGATATGCTTGTTGAGAAGGGCGGCGTTGATGTTGTGGGCACCGTACCATATATTAAGCTTAACCTTGAGGATGAGGATAGTTTAACCGAAAGGTTTGAAAAAAAAAGGCTTAAAAAAAGTGGAAAAACAAAGGAAAACTGCGCCTGCGAGACTGATAATTTAAAGGATAAAAAGATAAATATAGCCGTAATCCGTCTTCCGCACATTTCAAATTTCACGGATTTTAATGTGTTTGAACAAAGTAATTTAGTGAATCTTTATTATGTTGAAAATGTTTCTAAGATAGGCAAACCGGACCTTATTATTCTTCCGGGAAGCAAAAATACCGTAGGAGATATGAAGTGGTTAAGGGAAAGAGGCTTTGAAGAAAAGATAAAATACTTTTGTGAAAATGATATTCCGATTTGGGGAATTTGCGGAGGATTCCAGATGCTCGGATGTATGATAAGAGACGATGAAGGCTTTGAAGAATCGGGAGAAGTTAACGGCATCGGTCTTTTGCCTGTTGATACTTATATAAGTGAAAATAAAACACGTAAGCAGGTTAAGGGTAAGCTTGGAAAAATAAAGGGCATATTTAGCGAGCTATCAAAAAAAGAATATGAAGGCTATGAGATACATATGGGTATATCCGAAAATACGGATTTGTCATATGAAGATGATAGAACATTTCCGAGTGAACAACCAGTTGTAATCCAAAACAAAAATGTTTACGGAACCTATGTACATGGTATTTTTGACCGAGCAGATATAGCATCGGTAATTATAAAAGCTTTGGCCCAAAATAATAATGTTGATTTGGAAAAATGTAATTTTGAATTAATGAAAGGTTATAAAGAGATTAAGGAAGAAGAGTTTGACAGGCTTGCCGATACATTGAGGAAGCATATGGATATTGAAAAGATTTATAGTATATTAAAGTAATTTTTATATACATAACAGTAAAAAATGTGATAAAATAATAATATGTTTAATCGCTTTGATTAAGATGTTGTTGAGAAGGAATGGGGATACGGCATGGATAAAGAAAAAAGAGAAGCATATTATATAATATTCGAAAAACTAATAGATTCAATGAATAATCCGGATGAGTTTCATCGTGAAAGATTTGTGGAATTGCTTAATGAGTTCTGTGACCTTTTTCATATTGCCAAAGGTGTAACCGAATTTTATAAAACTTTTAAAGATGAAAGACTCGGCAACGGAGAGGTTATTATAGACCGTGATAACGGTAAGGGGGATATCCCGGTTATAGAAAGAAGGATTATTACTAAGGCAAAGGCTATTGTTAAAGGTACGCTTTATATATCCAAAGATGACGAACCTCTTTGCGAAGAGGAACTTAGAAAAGTTGACCTTATGCTTCGTGCCGTGCTTGCATTTGTCAGTAGAAACCGTCTTCAAAGAGCAATGGAAGATTTTGCATTTAAGGATGAAAGCGGATATCCGAATTTTAGAGCATTTTTGCGCTTTATCGGACAGATGAAGGAAAAGGGCGGTTTGTACGGATATACGGCAGCCTGTTATAACCTGTATCATTTTTCGGTTATAAATCGTGAGATAGGACGCGAAGCCGGAGATATGGTTTTCAGAAGCTATTATATGCTTATGTCCGAGACAATCGGTGATGATGGTATTGTTTGTCGCTTGGGCGGAGATAATTTTATAATGATTTTCAGAAATGAAGTGACGGATGCTGTTCTGGATATATTGGAAGGTGTTCCGGTTGCCTATGATAAAAACGGTGAAAGCAGGGTTGAGATATCTTCAAGCGCAGGTCTTTTTGTGGCAGACAAGGATTTTGTACTGCAGTCCGAAGGCGACATTATGGAACGTATCATGCCTACGTCACAGTCGGCAAGGCATGAAGAGAGCAAACGAATTCTTTTCTTTGATGAAAAAATGTTAAAGAAAAAAGAAAAAATGATGCGTACACAGAGAAGATTTCCTGAAGCATTAAAGAAAAAAGAGTTCAAGGTTTTTTACCAGCCTAAGGTAAATGTTTTTACGGGAGAACTGGTTGGTGCCGAAGCACTTTGCAGATGGATTCGTAACGGAAAGATTGTTCCTCCGGGAGAATTTATCCCGATTTTGGAGCAGACTACCGATATATGTAAACTTGATTTTTATATGCTTGAAGCAGTATGTATGGATATCAGAAGATGGCTTGATAAAGGAATGAATCCGGTTCGTACCTCGGTTAACTTTTCCAGAAAACATCTTGTGGATGTAGACTTGCTTGATCATATAATGTACATAATAGATTCTTACAATGTACCGCATAATTATATTGAAATCGAGCTTACAGAGACAACTACGGATGTTGGATTTAAAGATCTTAAACGTGTTGTAAACGGATTACAGGAGCAGGGAATCTGTACCGCCGTTGATGACTTCGGTATGGGTTATTCTTCTCTTAATCTTATACGTGAGGTTCCGTGGAATATACTTAAGATTGACAGATGTTTTCTTCCTCTCGATGAGTATAACAAATACAGCACTACAAGTCTTATGTACAGACATGTTGTATCCATGGCTCAGGAAATCGGACTTGAATGTGTAACCGAGGGTGTTGAAACCGCAGAGCAGGTTGAGATATTAAGACGTAATCATTGCGAAATAGCTCAGGGCTTCTTTTTTGATAAGCCTCTTCCTGTTGATGAGTTTGAAACAAGAATGGAAAAGCATATATATGAGTTGCCATAATTGTGTGGACTTATGTAGTTCATGATTTTTAGTTGATAATGGAGTTTGAAATGTTGGATAATGTTTTAATTAAGGATTATGAACGCATATTAATCGAAGAACTGTTAAGTAAGAAAAGTGAAATTGCTGACGTAGACAGCGTATATTATAAAAAAGTAAAAGAACGTTGGGATATGACTGCCAAACCTCTTGATAGTCTCGGAGTGTTTGAAGATATAACTGCTAAAATAGGCAGTATATTAAAAACCTCGGAGATAAATCTTGAGAAAAAGGCAGTCATTGTTATGTGTGCGGATAACGGTGTGGTTGAGGAAGGTGTAAGTCAAAGCGGTTATGAGGTTACACTTGCCGTTGCAAGGGCTATGGGGATGAATAAGTCTTCCGTCGGAAGAATGGCATCCGTATGTAAAGCAAAGGTCATTCCGATTGATATAGGCATAAAGTCGGATGAAATAATACCGGGTGTGCTGGATAAAAAGATTGCAAAGGGTACAAGAAATTTTGCTGTTGAGCCTGCCATGACCGAAGATGAAATGAAAAGAGCAATCCAGACGGGTATGGATGCAGTGCTTTATTGTAAACAGAACGGATATAAGATAATAGGTACCGGGGAAATGGGAATAGGAAATACCACTACAAGCAGTGCGGTGGTTGTTTCCGTTATGTCCGGTAAATATGCCGCGAATATTTCATCTGATGATGTAAGGGATAATCATGATGTTGATTATTACTTAAATGAACTTGTCGGAAGAGGAGCAGGCCTTAGTAATGAAGGCCTGGTTAGAAAAAAACAGGTTATTAAAGATGCGGTTAATAAATATGATTTATGCAATTCGGATATATTAACTATTCTTCAAACCGTGGGAGGTCTGGATATAGCCGGTCTTGTCGGCGTGATAATCGGCGGAGCGTGTTACAATATTCCCATAGTTTTGGACGGTGTAATAAGTGCGGTTTCGGCATTGGTTGCCGTAAAAATATTTCCGGTAATTAAGAATTATATAATAGCATCTCATCTGGGTAAGGAGCCGTCAATGAAGTATATTTATGATGAGCTTGGATTGGTTCCTGTAATAAACGGAAGGCTAGCTCTGGGTGAAGGAACCGGTGCTGTTATGATGTTTTCCCTTTTGGATAATGCACTTTCAATTTATAATGAGCAGACAACCTTTGATGATATTAAGATAGAGGCGTATAAAAGACTTGTATGACAATATTGGTTTATGGCGGCAGCGGAAGCGGTAAATCCGCATTTGCCGAAAAGAAAACTACGGAATTAAATAAAGGCAATAAGCTTTATTATCTTGCGACGATGCAGGTATATGACGATGAGGACAGGGAACGTATAAAGCGTCACAGGAAGCTTCGTTACGGAAAAGGATTTACAACTGTTGAACAGCCTAAAAATATCGATAAAATTTTGGACAGCCTAAGCAACGAAAAATGTGATGTGTTACTCGAGTGTATGTCTAATCTTGTTGCGAATGAAATGTTTGACGGTGACAGTAAGGATAAATCGGTATTTGATAAGATAAAGGCAGATATAACAAAGCTTGATGCTTGTTGTGATAATTTGGTTTTAGTATCAAATAATATATTTGAAGACGGGATTACCTATGACAGAGAGGCTGAGGATTATAAGGAAATTCTTGGAAACGTAAACAGCTTCCTTTCCTCAATCAGTGAAGAGGTATGGGAAGTGGTTGCCGGTATTCCAGTTCGTTTGAAATGAGGATAAAGATATGACTTTTATTAAAGCTTTTTGTATAGCATTTTCGATTTATTCGAAGGTTCCCGTTCCGCAGTTTAAATGGAAAAAAAAGGATATGCAATATCATCTTGTTTTCTTTCCTTTTGTAGGAGCGTTAATCGGGGGACTTTTGATAATATGGGATTATATATGCGGATATTCGGGAGTGGGTCAGGTTACCTATGTATGTGTAGGTACAGCTATACCGATTATGGTAACCGGAGGATTTCATATAGACGGATTTATGGATACCATGGATGCGTTTAAATCTTATAAGTCAAAAGAAGAAAAACTTGCAATATTAAAGGATCCGCATATAGGAGCGTTTTCCGTGATTATGCTTGCCTTGTGGGGACTTTGCTATATGGGTGCTTATTCTTATATACAGGAGACAGGGATTTTGCAAAGCGGTGTTTTAGCAGTTTTTGCATGCATTTTTGTTTTATCGAGAGTGCTGAGTGCTATCACTGTCGTAACATTTGAAAATGCAAAAAAAGACGGGATGCTTCATGAATTTAAGGACAGCGCGTCATCAAAAAAAGGCTTTGTAAGGTTTGTACTTTTTATTGAGCTTGCGGCTTGTTTTATTTATATGCTTCTTATGAATACGATTTTGGGAATAATTGTTTTTATAACAGCATCTGTTTATTTGATTTATTATCGAATAAAGACAAAAAAAGAATTCGGAGGAATTACGGGAGATACTGCTGGTTTTTTTGTTGTAACGCTTGAGGTTGTTCTTGCGGCGGTGATAGCCTTATATTGCGGACTCTCTTAAAATAATTTAGGATAAAAAAGGGTGATGTTATGATTTTGGTGATTGGCGGATATTCGCAGGGAAAACTTGATTATGTAAAAAAACGTTTTTCAAAGGATAAGGTTGCTATCATTGATGCGAAAAGCTTTTCGGCGGATATAACGGAAACGGAAAATAATAATGAGAAAAAAATTGTTATAGATAACATAAACGAATTGGTTAAGAATTCCGTAATTGATAAAAAAAATCCGGAAGATGAAATAAAAAAACTTCTGCATAAATTTCCTGATTCGATAATTATCAGCGATGAAGTGGGAAACGGTATTGTTCCGATTGATAAAACGGAAAGGCTTATCAGAGAAACCATCGGAAGAATGCAATGTATCTTGGCCGAGCAGGCAGAGGAGGTAATAAGAGTAATTTGCGGGATAGGTCAAAAAATAAAATAGAACTTACACTTATTAGACACGGAAGTACTAAAGGAAACGAAGAAAAAAGATATATAGGAAGAACCGATGAAAGTTTATCCGAAAAAGGTATAGCAATAATAAGTTCTAAAAAAACGGTTTTTAATAATTGCGATTTGCTTTTTTCGAGTCCGATGAAAAGATGCATACAGACTGCGGAGATAATCTTTCCGAATGTTAATCCGATTATTGTGGATGAGATGAGAGAAATGGATTTCGGGAACTTTGAAGGAAAGAACTATAAGGAATTATCCGATAATAAGGATTACGGAAAGTGGGTTGATTCCGGATGCAGGGGGAAAATTCCCGGCGGAGAAGATTTGGACGGTTTTGTAAAAAGAATCATGACAGGACTTGAGAAATGTCTTAAGTGCTGTAAAGAAAAAAATAAAAAAGAAGTATCGGATATATCCGCAACAGCAATCGTGCATGGTGGAGTAATTATGGCTGTATTAAGCAGCCTGACCGACAATGATTTTTTTGATTATCAGGTTAAGAACGGAGAAGGTTATTTATTAATATTCGAGGACGATAAACTGACATCGTACATGAAGATATAATGAGAGAATAAAACTATGGAATATCATTTAATTGCATTTATTGCAGGCTTTATTATGGATTTGATTATTGGAGATCCTCATTTTTTTCCTCATCCGATAAGGGCAATAGGTTCTCTTATAGGAAAGCTTGAAAAAAAATGGAACAGCGTTGATGGAAAAAAAGCATTAATCATGGGAAGATTTATGGTTTTTGTTGTTCTGATTTCAACAGGAACGGTTACGGCTTTTGTTTTGATATCGGGATATGTAATAAATATATATTTAGGCATAATAATCGAATCGGTTATGACATGGCAGATATTGAGCATAAAATGTCTTCGATATGAGAGCATGAAGGTATATAAGAGATTAAAAGCCGGGGATATTGAAGGTGCAAAAAAGGATTTATCCATGATTGTCGGAAGAGATATCGATAAACTTGATTATGAGGGCATATCAAGAGCTGCTGTTGAAACGGTTGCGGAGAATACCTCCGACGGCTGCATTGCACCTATGATATATACGGCGATAGGCGGACCTATACTCGGTTTTTTATATAAGGCGGTCAATACCATGGATTCAATGGTTGGATATAAAAACGAAAGATATAAATGCTTCGGAAGATGTGCGGCAAAGCTTGATGATTTCGTAAATTATATCCCGTCAAGAATAAGTGCATATATAATGATTTTTTCCTGCATCATTTTAGGAAAAAAATATGATCAAAAGAATGCGTTAAGAATATATAAGAGGGACAGAAGAAAGCATGCAAGTCCTAACTCGGCTCAGACCGAAAGCGTATGTGCGGGTGCACTATCCGTAAGACTTGCGGGAGATGCGTATTATTTCGGAAAACTTGTAAAAAAAGAATATATCGGTGATGACATAAAAAAAATATCCTGTGAGGATATAAAAAAGGCAAATAATCTTTTATATATGACGGCTTTTATCAGTGAAATGATTTTGGCTTCGATTATTTTTTTAATAATTGTTTTAATATAAATTAGGACTACATTGCAATATGTAGTCCTAATTTTCGTTTGGTATATATTTTAAAATATCTTCGGTATTACATTTTAAAATGCTGCATAGCAAATCAATTGTTACAGTTGATACAGGCATATTGTGTTTTAATCTGTGAAGAGTTCCCGGATTAATGTTATGTCTGTGTACAAGCGTATACCAGTTGTCTTCTGATTTTTCCAATGTTTTCCAAAAAGGTTCATAAGTAATCATTTTTTCCCTCCGCCTGTACTGTTTGCATTAATGATATTATGGGTTGTATTATTTGAATAGATTGTATATAATATACTTATAGATAAAAAAGTTAGCTATATGGTTTATTTTTTGAAATAAGTATGATATTATATTCTATGAATATAAAACGGAGGTGATTTCGTTGCTTTATGATTTTGATAAAAAAGATCTAAATAAATTTATAGGGAAAGATTTTGAGAAAGAGGCAGAAGAAATAAGGCAAATTATAAGAAATATAAATTCTGCGGATAAAACGGTAAATAAAAGAAAGAAAAAAGAAAAAAACGATAGACGAAAAAACAAATGAAAACAAACGTGAAAAGAGAAGGCTTAACAAAGTTAAAAAAGAACATGATATTGTAAAAAAAATCGTGTTCTTTTTTGTTTTGTCAAACGATTAAAGTATTTATCAATAAATATAGTAAAATAAGATTTGTTTTGATATAATCAAAGAGATGTTTTTTTGTATGATTGTTTGTTTTCGGCGGGTGAAAAAATGATTCATGGCGGAGATATATACAGAAATATTATAGATATCGATTTTTCAGTTAACATTAATCCTTTGGGCGCATGCGGTGCGATAGAGAATAGTTTAAAAGATTTTTCGAAGTTTATTAATCTTTATCCGGATTATGAGTCTGAAAGTTTGGTTATGAAATTAAGCCGTATTTGGAATGCGGATAAAAAAAATATTGTATGCGGTAACGGTGCTTCCGAGCTTGTTATGGCAACGGTTCATTCTATAAAACCGGTTAAGGCACTGGTACCGATACCGTCTTTTGGCGGATATAGATATGCACTTGATTCTGAGGATACGCAGGTTATATATCATTATCTTAGAGAAGAAAATGATTTTTTGTTAGATGAGAGTTTTCTTGATTGCATTAAAAATGAAAACGGATTAGAGCTTGTAATAATCGCAA
>JAFSZR010000224.1 GCA_017459135.1 Lachnospiraceae bacterium
CCCGTTCCGTAAACAGGAATATCTCCCTCAGATAAGTGCTTATAGTCCATTCCGTTACCAACAGTAATGACTTCTTCTAACTTACGCTGTTCCCAAGTTTTTGCTGGAAAATTATGTTAAATACGGCCTTTTGTAGCTTTTTTATTGCTTAAAATAGCCTCGAAAATCATAATTAAACGGATTATAAAACGTTGGATCGAATTAAGATTCTAATAAATCTGTAAAATCATTGTTTTGACACTATAAAATAACAGCGCCAAAACAATAATAATCATACAAACATCTTTTCAAGCATAGATTTCTTTATATTTTTTAACTTTTCTAACTTATGCTGATGAAGGGTGATAAGACTATCAAGGTTAGTAAATGTCATAGCTATTTTGCTTTGTTCTTCCGTAGAAGCCGGAATAAAGAACTCTGTATTTGATACAAGATTCCAATCAGCACGAGGCATTTTTGAACCCGCTGATTGATTAGCAACATCATCAAATTGCTTTGTTTGAAGCAAGCGATAAAGATAATTCTTATCAATACAAATTGGTCTTAATACCCACCAGTCACCAACCGCAACTCCCGTAAAATCGGGATTTAGCCAATTATGAAGATATGGACGCAGTTTACCATAAAGCACTTGTGTTCCGTCAAATTTGATACCCGATTTCTGTACTTCCTTTTGCCGAATATCTTTATTCAGACGTCCTTCTTCTGCAATAACATCTTCATACTCAACGCAGGGGCAATCATAAGATGATAATTGAACCACTGACTCTCTCTGTGTAAAATCTGAGAACTTACGCTGTTCCCAAGCTTCAGTAAATCCTGAAAATCTTATTTCCGGGAATTTACTGCCATTTTTAGGAAACATTTTTTCGAGCATTGATTTTTTTATATTCAGCAATTTTTCATACTTACGCTGATGAAGGGTGATAAGGTTATCTATCTTGTCGAGATATGCTCCGATTTTCCTCTGTTCTTCCACGGACGGCATACTCATTATACACTCGCATAGCTTGTCATAATAGAAATAAAGACGGACGCTGCCTTCTTGTAAACGCTCTATCCAATCTTGAAACGCCTTGGTCTTAAACCAGTGCTTAAGGAACTTGTCATCAACATATTCAGCAGTTTGGAAAACCTCGTAAAGTGACGAAACAATGACGTTTTCAGTGCCTTCGTAGTATCCCAAAGAACCTACATTTATTCTTGCAGGATTATAGGCAAACGAGTTCGGCTTCACTACGATATACATTTTTCTGTCAACATCTTTCATGTAGCCCAAGTCATCATGGGCTTCACTTTGAGCGATAAAGCCCTGATTATTTGTAATGGCAAAAGGCTCTAAATCAAGGTCATCTTTGTTTCGTTCTCCTGCCGGAAATGTGAAATCACTGAACTTACGCTGTTCCCAAGCATCGGTAAAACCCTTGAAGCGTATGCGTGGTTTATTGTTACTTTTGCCCATATTATACACCTCCAAGCATTTTCATAAGCTCTTTAATGCCTTGCATATCGTATTCATCGCCTTCAAGGTCGTTAAGCATTGTGTACAGTTCCTGTTCAGCCTGCTTTATTTCGCTGTCTACCTGAGAAAGCGTAGTATCATACTTGCTTGCAAGTTTTTCGAGTTTAGCCGCAAAATCGTTCACTATAGTTTCCGGCAGTTTGTTTAAGCCGGTCGTAAGAGGCTCTATCCACTTATCATATAATAACTCGTTTACCTGCTCGTCATTAAGCTCCTCTATTGTAGATTTTGTACGAAGATGTATCTCCTCAAACTGCTGTTTTATCTGCTTTTTAAGTGCTTTTTCTTCCTCGTTAAGTGCAAATACCTCTTTTAAAATAGCAAGAACATCCGGCTCAGCATCTTTTGCCTTTATTGCTTTCTTTACTTCCGCCCAAACAAAAGCAGTTTTATCATCATTTACGAAATCCTTTTCCTTTTCTTCTTCGGGCAGGGATTCAAGTTTTTCTTCATACAGACCTGAAATGCTCGATAAGCGTTCCTCATCGGCTGTCAATGTTTCCAATTCGGAAGTGAAATAACGTTTCTGCACAATATCAAAAGGCAGTATATGTCCGATCCAGCCGTCCTGTTCCTCGACTTCTTTGTTGTTCTTTTTCTTAACGACCATTTTAGGGTCAACCTGCTTTGTTGCATCAAAGCCCTCTGTCTGTATAATTTCAAGGTCAACGGCTATGTTTTGCCAGTCGTTGTCAAGTATCTGATATGCCTCATATGCATTTACCAAAGGTATATCGTTTAAACGTGCAAATATATCGCTGCTTAATACCGTTTCTTCCTTTGAAATGTTCAAAGTTTCCATATTGACGAGAAGTTCTGTTTTCAACCATCCGTCAAAGCCATTAAATGCCGAAATATAATGATTGGTAAAGGCGCTTATATCGGAATGTGCCTTGACTGTATTCTTTATATTATCAACACGCACATTATAATATGCGCCGTTATCGGTCTTGAACAGATCCTGTTTCAAGTTGGGGAAAGCCTGCCAATATTCCTCAAATTCATCAAGCTCGCTTTTTGGTATGCCGCCAAACATAGAGGCATAAATATCCCAACTTTCGGGCTTTTCGGAAGAGTCTACATATCGAGGTATGTTAAGGTTGTAATCATTTTCCCTTATTTCGTCACGAGATACCTTGCGCGAGAATTTATCGATAGTCGCTCTCTTTTCAACTGTATCAACGATTTTTCTTATATCGCAGGCACGGAGCTTATTGTTCTTGCCGACCTTTTCAAAGCCTTTTGAGGCATCTATAATAAGTACATCCGTATTAGGACGTTTTTGTTTCAATACCATAATAATAGTCGGGATACCGGTACCAAAGAAAATGTTGGCGGGTAAGCCTATTATTGTATCAATATGA
>JAFSZR010000225.1 GCA_017459135.1 Lachnospiraceae bacterium
GGAATTGTTGTATTTCTCTCGATAAGGTGAGTAGCGATACCACCCATAGTCTCGATTGAAAGTGTAAGCGGAGTAACATCAAGAAGAAGGATTTCACCTGCACCTGCATCACCTGCAAGCTTACCACCCTGGATAGATGCACCGATTGCAACACACTCATCAGGATTGATACCCTTGAAAGGCTCCTTACCTGTAATGTTCTTAACCATATCCTGAACTGCGATTATACGGGTTGAACCACCTACAAGAAGTACCTTGTCAAGGTCACCTGCTGTTAAGCCTGCATCCTTAAGTGCTGTCTGAACAGGACCTCTTGTCTTATCAACAAGGTGAGCAGTAAGCTCATCAAACTTAGCTCTTGTAAGATCCATATCAAAGTGCTTTGGTCCGTCCTGAGTTGCAGTAATGAAAGGAAGGTTGATATTTGTTGTAGTTGCTGAAGAAAGCTCTTTCTTAGCCTTCTCTGCTGCTTCCTTAAGTCTCTGCATAGCCATCTTATCAGTTGAAAGATCAACACCCTCAGCCTTCTTGAACTCAGCTAACATATAATCTGTAATAGCATTATCAAAGTCATCACCACCGAGCTTGTTATCACCGGCAGTTGCAAGAACTTCAATGACACCTTCACCGATTTCAATGATAGATACATCAAATGTACCACCACCTAAGTCGTATACCATAATCTTCTGCTCTTCTTCGTTATCAAGACCGTATGAAAGAGCTGCTGCAGTAGGCTCGTTGATGATACGCTTAACATCAAGACCTGCAATCTTACCTGCATCCTTTGTAGCCTGTCTCTGTGAATCAGTGAAGTAAGCCGGAACAGTAATAACCGCTTCAGTAACCTTCTCACCGAGATATGCCTCAGCATCACCCTTTAACTTCTGAAGAGTCATTGCTGAAATTTCCTGTGGTGAATACTTCTTACCGTCTATCTCTACTTTATAATCAGAACCCATATGTCTCTTGATAGAAGCAATAGTCTTATCTGCATTTGTAACTGCCTGACGCTTTGCAGCATCACCGACTACTCTTTCTCCGGACTTTGTAAATGCTACTACTGAAGGAGTTGTTCTTGAACCCTCGGCGTTAGTAATAACAACCGGCTTACCACCTTCCATAACAGCTACACATGAATTTGTTGTTCCTAAGTCAATACCTATAATCTTACCCATTTTTAATTCCTCCTAAATTTTATAAATAAGAATTTTAATTAGCTACTTTAACCATACTGTGTCTAAGCACCTGGTCTTTATACATATAACCCTTTTGCATTTCCTCGGCGACTACATTTTCACCAAGATTTTCATCTTCAATATGAATTACCGCGTTGTGCAATTCAGGATTAAATTCTTTGCCTGTTGCATCCATAGGTGCAACACCTATACCTTCGAGAGTGACCATAAGCTGACGATAAATCTTGTCAACGCCCTGCTCAAATGCTCTTTCCTTATCCTCATCAGGTATGCTGGCAATCGCTCTCTCGAAGTTATCAACTACCGGTAAAAGCTTCTCAAGAACATCTTTTGCACCGAGATCAAACATCTTACTGCCTTCTTTCTCGGTTCTCTGTCTGGCATTTTCAAACTCTGCCAGAAGTCTTTTATACTTCTCTTCATTGCCAAGTGCAAGCTCTTTATATTTATCAAGTTCAGCCTGCATCGCTTTACTGCCTCTTCTGCTTCCCTTCGGCACCGGCTTCGGTCTTGCAGCCTCTGCGTTTTCTTCGGATACATTTTCAACTTCATCTACCTTTACATCCGTTCCCTCGCAGGCTACTTCTTCAGTTTCGGCTTTAACCTCTGTCACGTCACCTTCATTGCTTGTAGCAACAGTCGCTTTCTTCTTTGTACTTGGCTTTTTATCTACAGTGGTTTCCTGTTTTTCTTCTGTCACGCCTTTTTTAGCCATCATCATTCACCCCTTTACGTTTGTTAAATATATCATCCAATTCAATGGTTAGATTCTTTAAAGTACTTACAACCTTTTTATAATCCATTCGTTTAGGTCCCAGAATTCCGATTGTACCGGTTGCACCCTCCGGCATCTTATAGGTTGCGGTTACTATCGAACAATCTTCCATATTCTGTACCGCATTTTCTTCGCCTATATATACCTGTATGTCACCGGATTCGTCTTTATTACCAGCCTTTTCCTCAATAAGATGTGATAACTCTTCCTTATCCTCAAACTTTTCCAAAAGCTCGCTTGTTCTTCTTATATCACCGATTTCCGGATACTTAAGAATATTGGTTGCACCGCTTGTATATATCTCAAGTTCATTTGCTTCGTGAACAGCTTCGATAATTCCCTGGAAAATCTGGTCAAGGATTACACTATAATCACCCGACTGTTTCTTCATCGCATTAATCATCTCAAGATTGATATCTTCCAACGAAGCACCCTGAAGAAATGTATTAAGAAGTATATTAAACTTAAGCACATCTTCGTTATCAAGCATCGTATCAATCGGAATAATCTGATTCTTAATCAGGTTGCCCTCGATAACAATTACTGCCAAAAGCGTCTGCTCATCAACCTTTGAAAGCTGTATAAACTTAACAGTCTTGCGATAATTAGGTGCGGTGACAAGTGTTGCATAATTTGTATTATATGCAAGAACCTTTGCAACCTGCTTTAAAAGAAGCTCCATTCTGTCAACTCTCTCGAGCAATGTACTTTTTTCAATCTGAGCTTCTTCCTTTTCTTCCATAAGATTATCTACATAGAATCTGTAGCCTTTATCCGTCGGAATACGTCCTGCGGAAGTATGCGGCTGAACTATATATCCCAGTTCTTCCAAATCCGCCATCTCGTTTCTTATCGTAGCCGAGCTTAAGTTAAGGTCATTAAATTTTGAAATTGTTCTTGAGCCTACAGGTTCACCGGTCTCAAGATAGGTCGCTATAATCAATTTAAGAATTGTCTTCTTACGTTCATCAAGCTCCATTTAATTCCCCCACTTTTCATTTTGTTATTAGCACTCAAATCTTACGAGTGCTAACTCTATTTGATAATCTATCACTCATACTATGATTTGTCAAGCAAATATACGAAAAAAATATAAAAAATGCTATGTATCTTTTACAGATAACACAGCATTTAATTCTCATGATTATTTGATTTTTAAAGTCTTCAAAAATTCCTTTTGTTCAGGCGTTATACGAAAGCTCTCGCATGCCTTTTGAATTGTCTTATTATGCGTCCAGGTGTCCAGACGTTTTTCCGTAAAATATGGGATTATACTTTCATACTGCTTGGCAAGTGCCGTCGCAAAGTACCAGGCAATCATCATATTTATGTAATACTCCTCGGAACGAACCTCGGCAACCATATCGGCATATTTTGTTTCAAATTCTTCATCAAGGAAATGTCTCATAAGATTTCCTATTGCGAAACGAACGGTATATGTATGTTCCGACTTTATCCACTCCGTAATATAAGGCAATAATTCTTTTTTATGTTTCTTGAAAACCTTTGGTGATGTCTGATCACAGGTTGCCCAGTTATTTATATAAGGTAAAAATCTTTCAACCTTCTCCATACATAATGAAAAATCCTTCTCCTCGGAAATAATAAATCCGTGAAGCTGGTTTTCTTCGAAATACCTATGCGGTAATTCATTTAAAAAAGCATCTATGTCTTTTTCTTTTGCAAGCTCTTTTGCAAGTTTTTTTATATCCGGAGTTCTTACGCCGATAAAATAATCGTCTTCTATCCCCGGTATAAGACTTTTATTGAAATCATTATATTTTGCATCTCTTAATTCAAATAGTCTATCCTGAATTATATTACTCGTCATATCTTTTTAAACCTCAAATAAGAACATAAACTTAATCCGTAATTAATCCTTTTCCTTAACCACACGGTTTCTTCCGCCTTCTTTTGCCTTATACAAGCATACATCGGCTCTGTTTATAAGGTCTTCCAATGAAATCTTTTCATTGGTTGTTACCTCACCTATGCTGACAGTGACGGATATTGTTTTATTATCATCAATTTCAATTTTCAAATCTTCAACTGATTTCCTGAATTTTTCGGAAATATCCTTATCCTTAAGACCTTCCGGATACCAGGAGACAAATTCTTCTCCGCCCCAACGACAGACAGGATTATCAAGCACACGCTCCATTTCTTTTGAAACACACATAAGCACCTTGTCACCTACATCATGACCGTATTTGTCATTTACGCTTTTGAAATAATCAAGGTCCATCATAAGAACAGCCTGACTTTCTCCCACCTTCGATTCCTTTTCGTGTTCAAAAAGCCCAAGTCTGTTATATACTCCGGTTAACGCATCATGTAAACTTAATTGCTGATAATCTTTTTTAAGCTTTTCAAGCTCCCAATGTGTATGAAGTCTTATCGTCTCCCAAACAAATGAAAGGATAAAAATAGAAAAAAAAGTTATCGGAAATCTGTCCTTAAACGAGTCGGAATAATCATATTGAAGAATCGAATCTCCGAATGGTGTCCAAAGCAAAATAATTAAAATCACAAAAACCAGCATACTTAATCGTACTGTGGTTTTTCTTCCAAATAATAGCATCCCGCAGGACGGAAGCAAAAGCACCCATATTGCGGAATAGCCTTCCGGATTGCCGGAGATAAGAAAATACATAAACAACAACAAAATCTCTATGGTAAACAAACCTATCGATACCTTCATTCCTTTCACATCAAGGAATTTAACAAGGCACCAGTTTACTGCACACATAACCGCAAAGGCCGCAACCATCCATGTAAGCATACCTTTGTCTGTCAGTATATTTATTACTGTCATTGCAATCGATACAATAAATAAAATACCGTATACGCTGACATATTGTATTCTCTTCCTCAACCTTTCGTTTGTCATATCGACATCGAAATATTGTTCTTTAAACTCCGTAAAGTTCATAGTACACCTCAAATATCATCAGTAGTATTAAAACAAAGGAAGCATATATACATATACACGCTTCCTTTTTTAATCAATTAACCATGCAGTCCGTCAGACTGTCTGATCATATCCTCAACCACAATATCATATATCTCTCCTATTGAAGCGCAGTATTCAAGAAGCTTCCAAGGTTCATTTGTATGAAAATGTATCTTTACCAAATCCTCATCGCCCGCTGCAATAAGAGAATTTCCTTCTATATGAGTTGTTATGTAATCTGCTATATCGTCCTCATCAAGATCCTCATCTCTTCTGTCTATAAGAAGCTGCGTATCATAACGATATGCAAACTGATCATCTTCCGCATCAATGCTTTTTACTGGTTCCATTTATATATCCTCCAAATATTTAATATTTGTTAAGTAAACCTAACATTTAGCATTATAACATCATTGTAATGCTTTTTACAATATTTTTGTTGTCTTTTTCACTTCCCAGCCACCTTATTTTCCGCATCAAAGACAACACTTTTAGCTTTTTCACTTGATTTTGTTGTTTTTTCTTCCTTTCAAGCACTTGTTTTCTGCATCAAAGACAACACTTTTAGCTTTTTCACTTGATTTTGTTGTTTTTTCTTCCTTTCAAGCACCTTATTTCTACATTTTCAACAAAACTTTTTTCCTTTTTCCTCTATTTGTGTTGTTTTTCGTGATAGCAATGATACAGATATGCAGGCAAAGACGAAGAAAATTCGAGATAAAGCTAATAATACACTGCCATTACTGTTATGATATTTGGGCAGGTACCTTGGATATACATAGACAGAATAAATGACAGATTTCTTGGGTATACATAGAAAGAATGTCATCTCAGACACCGGAATCGTCACTAACCACATCTCAGGAAACACCATATGATAATCAGTAACAACTAACAAGCGTTTTTAATATCCGCCAAAAGTCCTTTATAGCTGTCGCTCCATATGTACCAATTATTATCCTTGGGATCCATATATAAATCCATATACCTAGCCGAATCCGCACCCTTGAATCTTGTAACTACTCTTTCAAGATTAAGTGTCGGTCCATACATAGTAGATGCAGGCAGATTATATACATATTCCTCCAACGTTATGGTTAAAGGGATTGTCGGCTGATAACCGTTTTCAGGCGTTGCTCCGTCAAAATATGCATTTGCAATATAAGAATACTTATTATTCTGCATCATACGGTCTTTTACAAACTGCTTTCCGAAATTATTAAAGGTCATACCGCATGTAGGCGAATTAAGTATTGCTTCAAGCATTCCGTTACAAACATCCTGAGTCTCCGGTGTCCAAATGCGAAAAGCACATATGGCAAGTGCCATTGTAATATATTTTCCGTTGTCACCCGTGCGATAGATTTGTTTTAATTCTTCAACGCTTTGCGGAAGCTCATTAAAAATAACTTTTGCCTGCTTTACATCAACACTTTTTATCCCCTCGTTTTGAGTGTTCCCGTCCGAAGACTGTCTTGTAACCTGTGTAATTTCAACATATGGCTGAACCATATCATAATCCTCCTTGTAATTATAATACCTTTTCCCATTCACTTTCCTTAAAGCCTGTAAGTACAGTCTTATCCGTTACAAGCATAGGTCTTTTTACAAGCATTCCATCCGAAGCAAGCAGCTTAAACTGCTCGTCCTCACTCATATCCGGAAGCTTCTTTGCTAATTCCATCTCCCTGTAAATCATACCACTGGTATTGAAAAATCTCTTTAAAGGAAGTCCGCTTTGCTTATAATACTTCCTTAATGTTTTCTCATCGGGATTATTTTCCTTTAAATCAATAAGCTCGTATTTTACCTTCTTATCATCAAGCCATTTAAGAGCCTTTTTACATGTAGAACATTTTGAATAACAATATACCTTAATCATATTAAACCGCCCCTTTCTGATTAAATCATTATACCACGCTTTGACACATCTTAAAAGATATATAACATTTTTTAGATTTTTGTTAAAATTTAATACGTTTCATATTCACCGATATGTTATAGATTATATCTATAACTCGCCATATTTTTTATGAATTTTACAAATCACTTTTTTCAAAATATAATTTTTATATGATCAAAAAAGTTTTAAAAGCGGGGTGATTATTATGAAACAGATACTTTGCTACGGGGATTCAAACACATACGGATATATCCCTGAAACAGGAAATAGGTACCCTTGGGGTGTTAGATGGACCAGCATCTTAAACGAAGAGCTTGGTTTTGAAAACTACAGGGTTATAGAAGAAGGTTTATGCGGAAGAACTACTATATTTGAAGATCCGTTAAGAGAAGGTCGACGCGGTACAAAGCTCCTTCCGATACTTTTGGAAACACACAATAATCCCGATATAATAGTTGTTATGCTTGGAACAAATGATTGCAAGACAGTATACAGCGCAACCTCTGAAATAATCGGAAAAGGCGTCCGTAGACTTCTCACACAAATAAAAAATATATCGTCAAAAAGCAAAGTGTTACTTATATCTCCTATTCATCTCGGTGAAAGAGTTTGGGAAGATAATTTTGATACGGAATTTTCAAAAAAATCGGTTGAATTGTCAAAAGAGCTTGCAAAAGTATATAGCAAAATAAGTAAGGAAGAAAATATTTACTACCTTGACGCATCAAGATATTCATCTCCAAGTGAAATTGATCAGGAACATATGGATGAAAACGGACACAGAGCACTTGCCCATGCCGTTCTTACCAAGATAAAAGAAATAGAGGCTGCATAAAGCAGCCTCCAGAGCACTGACTTAATCATTTAGATGTTCTTCCAAATATCCAACCGGAAACAAAGCCTTTATTGTAGCTTTTTCTATCTCTTTCTTTTTTTCTATGTTCTTCATAAACCATATCACATTTTATTCGCTCATGCTTTATATCACGCATTTCCTTATCTGAAGCGCAAAAACCACAATAAGGACAAGCCTGTACGGTCTCACCTAGTAATTCTCCACAATTTTCACAGTTTCTCATATTATCTTCCTTTCTGCCTCATTTTTACCACCGTTTCAAACTCTTTGGCAAGATTTTCATCTCTTTCAGCTTCTTTATCTTCCTCTTTTCAGTTGAACGTCACACGTTCAAGGTACATCGTATCTTTTCAAAACAATTTCTTGTTCAACTATGCGAAGCATATCGGCCATATAGCAGGTATAAAATGTGAGCCTGTAATGGCTTATCAAAGGCAAATGCTACACGGCTGCACAATATTTTACAAAATTTGTGCAAAATCAGCAATGAAGCATCGCATATATTTGCTCAGAAACCGAACTGTCTGAGCGAAGCGAGTTTTCGGTTTCGTGCAAATATAAAGATGTTGAATGTACTGATTTCACAAATTGATTGTAAGTTGTGCAGCCGTGTAGCATTTGACATTAAGCCGATGTAGGCTCACATTTTATACCATTGCTATATGACCGACCAAACGACCGACCTTAGTTAAGCAAAAAATCACTTAAGATTACATTGCTTACATCAATTCCCCTGTCGGTAAGATAAATCCTGTCGTCAGTCATTTCCATAAAACCTTCACCGATATATTTGTTGAGAACCGGTCCGTAAACTTCAAATATATCCTTTTTAAAGCGTTCCTCAAAATCGCTTCTGCTGACACCGCAGGTCATACGAAGCCCGAGAAACATAAACTCTTCCATTCGTGAATCAATATAAATAGGAGTAATATTTTCGCGAATCATTTTTGTAGTATCATTATAAAGAATTTCTCTGTTGTCATTATCAACGAACTTGTCCGCAATTTCTTCAAGAGTATCAATATAATATCTGATATTTCTTGTATTATTAAACCTCTTGCCCTGGAAATACGAAGACGCTCCGAGGCCAAGGCCGATATACTCTCCGCCTGTCCAATAAACCATATTATGAATACACTCATATCCCGGTCTTGCATAGTTTGAAAACTCGTATCTGTCATAGCCCTTCGCAGCAAGAAGCTTCTTGGTTACTTCATACATCCTCCTGTCTACCATCTCGGGCGGTAAATCGTTTAAAACCGACTCGTCGCTTGCAAAAGGGGTTCCTTCCTCTATCGAAAGCGAATAAGCCGAAATATGCTCTGGTTCATAATCAAGTACCTTTGATAAGGTATCTACATAAGAATGAATGGTCTGTCCCGGAAGTCCCGACATAATGTCAATATTAATATTATTAAAACCGGCACGTCTTGCAGCCTTAAAGCTTGCCACGAACTGATCATAATTATGAAGTCTTCCGAGACGCTTAATCATCTCATCATCCGCAGACTGAAGACCTATGCTTATACGGTTTATACCTGCAAGCTTGTATCCCGTGAGCTTTTGATGTCTCAAGGTTCCCGGGTTTGCTTCTATGGTTACTTCGGCATCCTTTTCAAGCTTAAAGGTCTGCTTTATAAATGCCATAATATTTGTTATAAGCGATTCATCAAGAATAGACGGTGTTCCTCCACCGATAAATACACTTCGTACAGTATATTCATCCACTATAGGTGCATAAAGCTTTATCTCCTGACAAAGAGCATCCACATATCGAAGCATGGTCTGATAGCTTTCACCGTCAAATGACAGGAAGTCGCAATATTTGCATTTTACTGCACAAAAAGGTATATGAACATAAAGACTTACATATCGTTTCATCTGTACACTCTACTCCTCATCTAATTTAAGTACACTCATAAATGCTTTTTGCGGAATCTCTACATTTCCGATCTGACGCATACGCTTCTTTCCTTCCTTCTGTTTTTCAAGAAGCTTACGCTTACGTGTTATATCTCCGCCGTAGCACTTGGCAAGCACGTCCTTACGCACTGCTTTAACGGTTTCTCTCGCAATAACCTTGCTTCCAATAGCCGCCTGTATAGGAATTTCAAACAAATGTCTCGGTATCTCTTCTTTAAGCTTTTCACACATCTTTCTTCCACGCTCATAAGCAGTATCCTTGTGTAAGATAAATGAAAGCGCATCAACCTCTTCCTTATTGATGAGCATATCAAGTTTAACAAGATCCGAACGCTCATAGCCTTTAAACTCATAATCAAGTGAAGCATAACCTCGTGAACGTGATTTTAAAGCGTCAAAGAAATCGTAAATTATCTCGTTCAACGGTAAATCATATTTTAAAAGAGCTCGTGTTGTTTCCATATATTCCATGCTCTTATATATGCCTCGTCTTTCCTGACAAAGCTGCATAATCGCGCCCACATAATCTGTGGTAACCATTATCTCTGCCGATACAAACGGCTCCTCCATATAATCAATAACCGAAGGATCCGGAAGATTTGACGGATTGGTGAGCTCTATTACCTCACCGTCGGTCTTGTGCACCTTATATACAACGCCCGGAGCTGTGGTTACAAGATCAAGGTTATATTCTCTTTCAAGTCTTTCCTGAATTATCTCAAGGTGAAGAAGTCCCAAAAATCCGCATCTGAAACCAAATCCAAGAGCAATTGACGTTTCCGGCTCAAAGCTTAATGAAGCATCGTTTAATTGGAGCTTTTCAAGCGCATCTCGAAGATCCGGATACTCGGCTCCGTCAGCCGGATAAAGACCGCAATAAACCATAGGATTAACTTTCTTATATCCCGGGAGTGCTTCCTTACAAGGGTTGTCCGCATCTGTTACGGTGTCACCCACAGTTGTATCCTTAACATTTTTAAGGCTTGCTGTTATGTATCCAACCATACCGGCCGAAAGTTCGTCACAAGGTATGAACTGTCCGGCGCCGAATATACCTACCTGAACAACCTCTGCCTCTGCACCGGTAGCCATCATCTTTATTTTCGTGCCCTTGGTACATACTCCGTCAAATACACGGCAAAATATAATTACTCCCTTATAAGAATCATACAAACTATCGAAAATAAGCGCTTTAAGAGGCGCATCAACATCTCCGTTCGGTGCGGGAATCTTCTCAACAATCTGTTCAAGAACCTGTTCTATGTTTATTCCGTTTTTAGCGGAAATAAGAGGTGCCTCGTGAGCTTCTATTCCGATTACATCTTCTATCTCGTTTATAACTCTTTCGGGCTCTGCCGATGGCAAATCAATCTTATTTATAACAGGCATTACATCAAGGTTGTGATCAACCGCAAGGTAAACATTTGCAAGTGTCTGTGCCTCTATGCCCTGTGCAGCATCAACTACAAGTACAGCGCCCTCACAAGCCGCCAGACTTCTTGAAACCTCATAGTTAAAATCAACATGACCCGGTGTATCTATAAGATTAAATATATATTCTTTTCCGTCATTTGCCTTATATATAATACGTACAGACTGCGCCTTTATGGTTATACCGCGCTCACGCTCAAGATCCATATTATCAAGAACCTGCTCCTGCATTTCTCTGCTTGTTAAGGTTCCGGTCTTTTCGATAATACGATCCGCAAGTGTCGACTTACCATGATCTATATGCGCTATTATACAAAAATTTCTGATTAAACTCTGATCCAAATGTGCCATTTTTCTTTCCTCATTTTCAAATTAAATCATAGGAAAGTATAACATATTTGAGTTATTTGTGGCAATCTAATTTTATTCTTTTCTAAGTACGCTGTTTAATATGGCAGCAAGCGGTATCATAGCATTTTTAGCTTCTTCAACAGTATTGGTCTGGGCACCCACTTCGACAAGTGTGGCGCGTGGCATTTTCTCAAGATTAAAACTGTAACCTCTTATATATATACGCCTAAGTAAGTCGCCGTACATAGCCTTTCCGGCAAGGTGCATTTGCAAACTGAAAGCAAGATTATCTATCTTGTTTGGATTATACAGATAGTCAATGTCTCCGTTTAAATTAAGCCTGCTTACACCGTTAAGAAACATTATCTGCGCGGTAGGCCTTCCGTCAATAACTCTCATAAGCTTCAAATCTTCTCTTACACCGTCTCTGTGTAAGTCTATTATTACTTCTATAGTAGGATTTTCGGCAAGAATCCGGTCAACCGCTGCCCCAGATAATGTATATGCATAGCTTCTGTCAAGGACTCCGTTTACCACATCGTACACATTTCTGTCATGATAGGTCTTTATACCGTAATCTTCTTCAAGTATACGTGTCAGCTCATCACCGACACCTATTACGGTGTCTTCGGTTACACCTTCCCTGCTGTCCGAAAATGCTTCACTTCCGTGGGTATGATAAATAAGCACTTTATATCCGTCACCGGTAAGGTCGATGCTCATATCCTTATTAAGCAATGTATCAGCATCTATCTCTTCGGGAAGAACGCTTGTCGAACTGTCAACGGCATAGCAGTTTTTAAGCATGAAATCATAATTATTAAGCTGATCCATGGAATAATAAATACCGTTCGGATTCATGCCCGCCAAAGCTGTCACATAAAGATTATCTGTCTGATTGCCAGGTTCCTCGTTATTTATTTCCTCGGTCTGTTCCTCTTCCGATGCTTCTTCAGAATTCCCATCGTTTAAGATAGTATCACCGTTTTCATCTGATAGATTATTTCCTTCTTCAGAGTTGTTTTCATCCTTATCGAAAGGCAGACCATCTTCGCTGAAAACACTGTTATCTCGGGAAGCATAATCATATTCTAAAAAATCATCATATGACAGGTCCGATTCATCGGAGTATTCTTCCCTTCCTATGGCAAGCATCGGAATTAATTCATATAAAAATTCTTCTCCCTTTACCTTATCCATAGAAAGAACAGGCAAAAGCTCACGTTCAAGACCTCTTAGCATAAAACGTGACAGAAAATCGGTCTTAATTATTATGAAAATGCTGATTATTATTACTATGAAACAATAAAAATATCCTATAAATCTCTTTAATTTTTCCATAGTAAAATATATGCTTTAATTACGTTTATAATTCAAAAAACCGTTAATTGCTTCAGATATTGTATAAGACACCTTTTTTACCGCTTCGTCAATATTTTTAGGTGTTACAAACATGGCGGCAAGGTCGGGTTCGAGAAGATTACAGGCTATATCATATTTTTCTTCTTCTGAAAACCTTTCCGGTTTTTCATCAAATTCTTCATCCTGATTAATTAAAGAATTATTGTTATTATCTTTATAGCACTTATCGCTTTTTAAAATTTCAACCATGCCTTCCACCGATTGATAAACTATGGACGGAACGGATATAACGGTCGGTACACCGATTGCAATAACCTTAACACCGAGTGTTTTCTTATCAATCCTTGCCCTGTTATTACCGACTCCCGCACCGGGATTTATTCCCGTATCACAAATCTGAATCGTTGAATTAAGTCTCTCGGGCTCTCTTGCAGCAAGCGCATCAATGGCAATAACCACATCAGGCTTTACCTTATCACAGACAGATTTTATAATCACACTCGTTTCAATGCCCGTCTGAGCCATTACTCCGGGCACAAGTGCCGAAAGTTCTTTATCTGCTTTAAGCAAACCTTCCCCTATCAAATGTCTTGTAATATAAAGATTATCGATAACAAGCGGTCCGAGCGAATCAGGTGTAATAGCTCTGTTACCGAGCCCTATAACCATGATCTTATCAGCTTTTTTTATCATTGTTCTCAGGTTTTGATGTAAAATCTTCACAAAAGATTTATTTATGCTTTCATCACCTTCCCGAAGGCTTTTACTTTCTATCGTTACGTATGTTCCCGAAGGCTTTCCCAAAAGCATTTCTCCGTTTTTATTTACAACCTCAATAATAGTTTCCTTAATACCTTCATCATAAGTCTTTGTAAAAATCTTA
>JAFSZR010000226.1 GCA_017459135.1 Lachnospiraceae bacterium
AAAAGCTGTTTAATAAAATAAGAGAGCTAAAGCCTGATTTTATAATTCTTGCGGGAGATATGACGGTTGCCAATACCAAAAATTTTGAAAAAAATATAAAAACAGCCGGGAATATAATAAAGCTTTCTGATATTGCTGATGTCTTTTACGGAATCGGAAATCATGAAAAAAGGATGATGGTTAAAGATTTACTGAAGGATAATTGGGATGATTATTATAAAATAATTCAAAATCATAAAGGGGAACATGATTTTTGTTTTATGAATAATAAGAAAATAGAGATAAACCGAGCTGATAAGAAGATAAATATTTACGGACTTGATATTGATTTGTCCTATTATCAAAGGTTTTCTAAATTAAGACCCGATGTGACTGATATTGAAAAAGATGTCGGAAAGCCGGATAAAGATGAATTTAATATGCTTATAGCACATAATCCCGAATATTTTGATATATATGAAAAGTGGGGGGCGGATCTTACATTTTCGGGGCATGTGCACGGTGGTATGGTAAGGCTTCCTTTTTTGGGAGGTATTTTATCTCCAAAACCCAGATTATTTCCGCATTATGATTACGGAAAATATGAAAAAAACGGAAAAACAATGCTTTTGTCAGGGGGAACCGGTTCACATTCAATAAAAATCAGGTTCAATAACATACCTGAAATATTGTATGTGGAACTAAATTAATTTACTGATTAAAATGATAAATATATTTTTGTATAATGTATAAGTTTTGTGACTTTTTGTGTGATATTATTTCACAAACCTTATGATTATAAGAAAAGGTGAAGGTGCCATGGATAATAATTATTTATTTAATAAAAAATCTGATTTTATAAATATTTCAGAAGAACAAAAAATGAAAATATTAATTCGTTATTTGAAATAAGCAATAATCTTACTACAGAAAATGCACAAAAGAGTGTGTGGGCGACAAATAAAATAGTTAATGACATGGAACATACCGGTGCACAAAAGCTCTCTGATTTACAAAAAGTAAGATTAAAAGAGCTTAATGCCCGTAGCACAGCTGCAAATATCTTGTATACTCAAAAAGGTTCGGATTCCGTTGAAATGGGCCGTATTAAATATTATGTTGAGGGCGTAGAACAGTTATTGGCTAATGAAAGAGATAAAGTTATCACGGAACAATTTGCTGATGAGCTTGATTGTATGCTTAATCTTGCATGTGTTTCATGCAGCAGTTATATGAATAATAAGAAAAAAAGAGAAAATGACAGAAAAGCAAATGTGCGTATGGTATATCAAAGCATTTGCTTTGAAATATCAAGACTTCGTGCAATCAAAGAAGAAATAAAATCCGGAAAGCTTGCAGATAAGAAGGTTTCGGATATTTTTGTAACTATTACAGGTGATATACCGAAAGCAAAATATTATAAGAAGCCGGAGCCGGGCAAAGCCATAAGCGCAAAGGCCCGAAAAGCAATGGGCTTCTTCAGCTTTCCTTTTGATCCGTACAGAATGCTTAAGGCTGTTGCAGGTAAGCCGGCCGAGCTTAAAAAAGCCTGCACAGGACTTAGATATATAAAAAATACATTAAGAAGCTTTTCAAAGAACCGGGCTGATTCGGCCGAATTGGAGCTTAACGGAAGTAAAGTTATAATACTTCAAAAGCCGGATAACAGCCTTTATATTGTTGATAATAATATTGAACAGCCGCTTGATCTTCCTGCGGATATTGTAATAGACAGAATTGAAAGTGAAATAATCGAGCATGAGGAAAACTATGGTGATTATGCAGTAAGAGAGATTTTTTTGGATATTAACCCAAGAGTTAAAACCGTAACAGCCGATGATTTACAGCGTATTAACAGGTTGTGTGTTTCTTATGTAGGTAAGATGATAGATGAAGATGATAATGATTTCGGAAATGTTTCTCCCGAATTATTGTTTAAGTGGGCGAGAGGTCTTGCAACAGGTACTTTAACCGCAGAGAAGGTTAAGGAACAATATAACCAAATGGAAAAAGATCTCCTTGAACATGTCAATGATACCGTCTTATCGGAAATGAATGAAAAGGTTAAAGATAAGGTTGAAAATAATGTTAAAATCGTAAAGGAAGAAGAGATAGTTGAGGATGAGAAAAACTGGTCTAAAGATGAAAGAGCCATACTTGATCTTATCGCAGATATGTTCTTTGATTCAAATACGATGAGTGCAGATGTACTTACAGATAAAAAGCTTGATAAATCCAACAGTTTAAGAAAAAGACTTGGTAAGCACAAAAATACATTTTTGGATCTTATGAAAGATCCGAGTCCTTTATTTGAACTTATAAAAAGACTCCCTTTGCCGGATTTGAAAATTGATTTTGGTAATAGAAGAAGAATGACCCTTAAAGATTATATGACAGAATGTTTTAGGGATGTATTTGAGTCTGACGCCATTGCTACCGTTAGAGATAGCTTTATCTTAAGAAATGCGATGATTGCTTCATTTAATGCTGATAATATTGAAAATATTCCGATGGTAGGTAAAGATATACATGATATGTTTGATTCTGTTGCAAGTGCCGTGGAACAAATGGTTACAAATGTTACGGGTAAACTTCAGAGTGTTGCAAAAGATATATCGGATAATACCTTTGACAAAAAAAATGATTTAAACTTTGAGGAGCCTACTACACTTAACGGAATGCTTGATAAGCTTACAAGAGGAGGAGCAGCTCAGGGTAAATTTAATAAAAATATAATGAGTAATTATTTTAATGATGCTTCATTTATGGACAAGCGTTCTATGATGGCCTCCATGGTAAGAAATGCAAAACCGGAAGCGTCACTGGTACCTACGGATGCCGAATTAATTGAAGAACTTAAGGAAATGCCTGAAAACAGAGGCTATTTCAGATCACCAAATTATTTATCCTACACTGAAAAAAGAAAGCTGGATAATTACAGACATGAAAAGACTCAGACAAATGTATGTATAAGTCTTCTCGGAGGAATGCTTAAGGGAGCAGGTCCTCTTATGCAAAAGATGGTGCAGGGCTTGCCGGAAAGTATTCTTCCAAGCGAGCTTAATGAAGCAATAAAAGATATGAAATCAAATCTGAATCCGATTCCGGAAAATGTAGTTAAGGTAAAAATGGCAGCTATTGTTGAGTCATCGGGCGGAACCATCAGCAGTATTCAGATTGATAAATCCTTAGGTGCTGCCTCCATAGGTCAGGCTTTCTTATGTACTGTTTATGGTGATAAATTTAAAGAAGGTAAGAAAGTTGTTATAAAGCTTCTTCGTTCAGATGCCAGAAACCGTATGCAAAGAGAAGCAAAACTTATGAAGAAGTATGCAACAGATGCGGATAAAAGCGGAAGTGTTTTAAAGAGTTACAAGGGTCAGCTAAAGGGCATTATGAAAGAGTTTGATCTTATGAAAGAAGCAAAAAATGTTAAAGACGGTCAGGCTCTTGACGGAAAGCTTCCTAATGTTGAAGCTATGAAATTAAGTGATATAGCCAATCCGGGTTCTGACTTTGTTATTTTGGAACTTGCCGAAGGAGAAACTGTAGATCGTTATCTTAAAAATACAGATAAAAAGATTGATGAAATAATGCTTCCGTTTTATAAGGAAACAAAAGTGGGCGGTCATAAACAAATAAACCGTAAACAGGTTGAGAGAACTGTTGATAATAAAAATAAGATAGATGGAAGTATTGAAAAACTTAAAAATGAAATTGTTGAGCTTGAGAAGAGACGTGACCATGTTCTCAGTGTCTGTGAGGTGACAATGAAAGAAGCCATAATGGGAAGCGGATTTTTCCATGGAGATCTTCATTCCGGAAATATTATGGTTACAGATAAAAAAGCTACGGTTATTGATTTTGGTAATGCGGTTCATTTGTCTAAGAAACGTCTAAGAAACTCAGTAAGTGGATCACAGCACTCAGCGTTTCGGCTATGACAAGTGATAGTAAGCTGTTTTTGGAAAGCTTTGAAGCAATATTAAAAGAAGAAAATGCCAATTTTGAATTAACCGGACAGCAAAAGAAACAGTTAAATGTTGAATTCAGAAGAATTCTTTCGATGGGCAGTGAAGCCGATATGGGTGAAAGACTTATGGTTTGTATGCTTAAGGCGCAGGATATGGGATATACAATTCCTGCATCGATATTTAATTTTGCACAGGGTCAGATGAGACTTATGAATACTGTAAATGAGATGAATGAAAAGATAGATAAAATCAAGAATTCCATTGGACAGCTTCAGAAAATCGCCTATAAAAATGATGAGATTCCGGGAAATTCGGATAAGGATTATCGTTTTGTTATGCAGAAAATGGTTTCCGACAGACAATTTGCAGTTAAACTTGCCATGAATTTAGGCGGAAGTCTCAGTAAAAAAGTTTTAAACAGCCTTAAATAATAAAAATTAAGTCTTAAATGACAACATTTAAGGCTTTTTTTTCGATTTTTGTTGAAAAAAAACAAATTATAATATATTATATTTTGTGTTACGGACTATTGTTGCACACAATATAAAGTATTATGAAGGGATTGCAATTTTTGTTTTGCATTGAAAAATATGGATTACCACACAGATAACAAAGAAAAAGAACTTAAAGAAAAAGTAATGAATGAGGTTCTTGACGAAATTAAAGAAAAAAAATTGGCGGATTCAAAGGCTGCTGATGAAAAAGAGGATAGTTTGGTTGAAAACGGAAACAAAGATATAGCAGAAAATCCTGTAAGCAAAGAGTCTGATAAGGCAGAAAAATCAGAAGTAAAAGAAGAAACGACAGGGAAAACAGAAAAATCAAAAGAAAAAGTTGAGAAGGATGATATTTCCCTTATTCCGTTTATAGATCCGAGTGTAGA
>JAFSZR010000227.1 GCA_017459135.1 Lachnospiraceae bacterium
TATACTTGTTATCAATAAAACCGATACTGTCGAGGAACAGATGATATTTGATGCGATAAACGAATATAAGGATGTATGTTCTTTTGAGGCAATTGTGCCGGTTTCGGCATTAAAAGGAAAGAACACCGAAGAGCTTGTTAAGTCAATTAAAAAGCTTCTTCCGTACGGACCGCAGTTTTATGATGAAGATACGGTTACGGACCAGCCTGAAAGACAGATTACATCGGAGCTTATCAGAGAACAGGCTTTAAGACAGCTTGATAAAGAGATACCGCATGGAATAGCGGTAGTTATTGACAGAATGAAAGAAAGACCGGACGGAGATATTTGCGATATAGATGCAACGATTATCTGCGAGAGAGATTCTCATAAGGGAATTATAATCGGCAAGCAGGGAAAAATGTTAAAAAGCATCGGAACAAAAGCACGTATAAGCATTGAAAATCTTCTTGGTATGAAGGTTAATCTTAAACTTTGGGTAAAGGTTAAGAAAGATTGGCGTGACAGCGATACGCTTATAAAAAACTACGGTTACAGAGACGAGAATTAAGATAACGACTCGGATAATATAAATGCGGTATTATGCCGGCATTTGCTTTAGGGAGATAAAATGAGGCAGGAGATAGAAGTAACGGGAATTGTATTATATGTGTCACTTGTCGGTGAGTATGACAAAAGACTTGTTATACTTACTAAGGAATGCGGCAAGATAACCGTTTTTGCCAATGGCGCAAGAAAACCGAATTCTTCTTTCAGAGCTGCAAGTCAAAGCTTTGTTATGGGTACATTTACCGTTATACCAACAAGAGAAGCTTATAATCTTGTTAAGGTTGATGTTAAGGAATATTTTCATGATATAGCATATGATATGGAAAAAATGTGTTATGCATCTTATTTTTCGGAATTTATGTCATATTATACAAGAGAGGGAGATTTTTGTACCGATAATTTAAATCTGCTTTATGTGACATTTAAGGCACTTCTTGATAACAGGGTTTCCAATGAACTGATAAGATACATATATGAATTACGTCTTATGGATATTGAAGGACAGGGGCTTCAGGCTTATTCATGTGTCAAATGCGGTGAAAAAGAAGGTATAAGATATTTTGATGCCAAAGCGGGCGGAGTATTATGCGAAAAATGTGCTTTGGAGCTTAAGGTTACAAGCAAAGTCAGTGATTCGCTTATCTATACGCTTCAATATATTGTCTCAACGCCTGTAAACAAGCTTTACGGCTTTACGCTTTCGGAGAAAGTTATGGCTGAGCTTGCGTTTGTTGCCGAAAGATTCAGAAATGAATATGTGGATAAGAAATTCAAATCACTTGAGACCTTGTCAACGCTTGGATAATGTGATATTGTGTATAAGGTCTTGTGACTGAAAAGAAATAATTTGTATTATAAAACGGAGAAAAGCAATGTTTAAGCGAATAAAATTGCAAAAACAAATGAAACATAAGCAGATATTAATATTGATACCGATATTAATCCTCTGCCTTTTTACTGCCTGCGGGAAGAAAAAAGAAAAGTATATCAAGGATACAAACGTAAACACAATTACTTTGAATGAAGACGGAAGTATACGTGAGATAGCATGTGAGAATTTTGCCGATACAAGCTATGATATATCAGGATTAAAGGATGACATAAAAGCTGATATAAAGTCATATTGCGGAAGCGATAAAAAGGATGCGGTTAAGCTTCTTGAATATAAAGAGGAAAACAGAGATGTCAGAGTTGCCATTGATTATAAATCACTGGATGATTACAATGCCTTTAACGGTACTTCATATGTAAACGGACAGGATTTATGGGCTTACGGAGATATCGGACTTAAGGATATGTCGGGAAATGATATTTATCTTTCCGGAACGGATACCGGTTCGGGCGGATATAAGATGTTTTGTGCCGATGATGCATTTACGCTTAACATTAGCGGTGAGATAGTGTATTATAATGCACATGTGGTTATAAACAGTTCAAACAGTGCTAAATTTGATGGTATGGGAAATGCCGTCATAATATATAAATAATTTAAAGAAGAGGTATTCATATGGAAAAAACAATGGACAAAATAATCTCTCTTGCAAAGACAAGAGGTTTCGTGTATCCGGGCTCGGAAATTTACGGTGGTCTTGCCAATACTTGGGATTACGGTAATCTCGGTGTTGAGTTAAAGAATAATGTTAAAAAGGCATGGTGGAAAAAATTTGTACAGGAATGTCCTTATAATGTCGGTGTTGATACTGCAATTCTTATGAATCCTCAGACATGGGTTGCATCGGGACATCTCGGAAGCTTTTCGGATCCTTTGATGGATTGTAAAGAGTGTCATGAGAGATTCAGAGCAGATCAGGTTATTGAGGCTTTTGCAGCTGAGAACGGTATAGAGCTTACATCTTCAGTAGACGGATGGTCTAATGAAGAAATGGAAAAATTTATCGAGGAGCACAATGTTCCTTGTCCTTCATGCGGTAAGCATAACTTTACAGGTATTCGTCAGTTTAACCTTATGTTTAAGACCTTCCAGGGTGTTACCGAGGATGCTAAGAATACGGTTTATTTAAGACCTGAAACCGCTCAGGGTATTTTTGTTAATTTCAAGAATGTTCAGAGAACTTCAAGAAAGAAAGTTCCTTTCGGTATAGGTCAGATAGGAAAATCCTTCAGAAATGAGATTACTCCGGGTAACTTCACTTTCAGAACAAGAGAGTTTGAGCAGATGGAGCTTGAGTTCTTCTGCAAGCCGGGTACTCAGACAGAGTGGTTTGAATATTGGAGAAAGTTCTGTTTTGAATGGCTTCTTTCTCTTGGTATAAAAGAAGAAAACTTAAGACTTCGTGATCATGATCCTGAAGAGCTTTCATTCTACAGTGACCATACAACAGATATTGAGTATGCGTTCCCGTTCACTGACTGGGGTGAGCTTTGGGGTATTGCGTCACGTACCGATTACGACCTTACTCAGCATCAGAATACTTCTGGCGAGCCTATGGAGTATTTCGATGATGAATTAAATGAGAAATATATTCCTTATGTAGTTGAGCCTTCACTCGGTGCAGACCGTGTAACTCTTGCATTCTTATGTGAAGCTTATGATGAAGAGGTTCTTGATGCGGAAAAAAATGATGTACGTACAGTTCTTCATTTCCATCCTGCAATTGCACCTGTTAAAATCGGTGTGCTTCCTTTATCAAAGAAGCTTAACGAGGGCGCTGAGAAGATTTATGCCGAGCTTTCAAAGTATTATAATTGTGAGTTCGATGACAGAGGAAATATCGGTAAGAGATACAGAAGACAGGATGAAATCGGAACGCCTTTCTGTATTACTTATGATTTCGATTCTGAGAATGACGGTGCCGTTACGGTTCGTGACAGAGATACCATGGAGCAGGAGAGAATCAAGATAGAAGACTTAAAGGCTTATTTTGAGAAGAAGCTTGAGTTTTAGTTTTAATTTAATATAGCTTATAAAGGAAAGAGAAATGTAACGTTTGTTACGTCTGTGGTGGGCGAAGTATACTCTTCATATTGTGCTTTGCAGACAGCCGGGGTATATTCAGTCTTGTGTAAACACGTTTACTTCAAAGTAATGGTTCTCTTTCCTTTTTTTTGCTTTTTGGTCGGCTGAATAAGTAGGGTATACCTGCTTTAATTTGTGGATTTAATCTGTCATAGCTATTTTAATCAGCAGGCGGATATCGGAAATTGCCAACGATTTGTTAAATCAGAACGGTCGTTTTCTTGTAATTCGCACGAAAACAATAAACTCGCTTCGCTCAGACATATTGTTTTCTGAGCGAATTCCCTCAAAAACTCACTTCTGATTTGACACAAATCGGGCAAACTTTTCCGATATCCGCCTGCTGATTCCAAAATGCTATGACAGAGCATAAGTTGAATAAAAAGCAGGTATACCCGTATTCAGCCGACACGCTTCGCGTAGAAATATAAGTAGCAAATAACAGTTTATCATAATCATGAATTATGATATTATAACGAGGAAAAGTGATTGTGTAATTGAAATAATTCAGACAAGAAAATTTAAACTTATTATATGGTGGAAATATCAATATGTGCATTTGGGACAGGCTTTCGGAAGAGGATTTTTGGAAGGATTTTCTAGATTATAAAATTGAAAAGCAGCATCTTTTGGATAAGGAACAGAGTGCTATAAGTACTTTTATTGAAGATAAAAAATATCTGAAATTAATCTGTGATATAAGAAAAAAAGATTTTATTTCACCAATACCTTGTAAAAAAGAAATTAGCAAGGCGGATACCGTTAAAAAGAGAGTGATTTATTCCTTTGATAAGGACTTTAATTTATTGTTAAAGGGTATCGCTTTTTATTTATATTTATATGACGGTGAGTTTGCTGATAACTGTTATGCGTTCAGAAGAAACTACGGAGTTAAGGATGCGATAAGACGGATAAAAGGGATTAAAGACTTTGAGGATAAGTGGTGTCTTAAGCTTGATATACACAATTATTTTAATTCGATTGATGTTGATATACTGCTTGGGAAACTTGGATTTATTAAAAATAATGATGAAGA
>JAFSZR010000228.1 GCA_017459135.1 Lachnospiraceae bacterium
ACCATATCCGCACCTTCAATGGCATTTCTTATATCATCTTCAGATTCTTCTGCAGCCTTCTGTCCGATTTCAGGAACAGCACCTGCACCAAGTCCCTTTGTGAGTTTCTCACCAATCTGTACTACTCTTTCGGCTCTACATAACTTTAATGCCTGCTTATCGGTATTGATACCGACAAACTCTACTCCGCCGATATTCTCATCTATCATACGATTAACAGCATTGTTACCGGCTCCGCCTACGCCGACAACCACTATTCTTGCGGCTACATCAATTCCACTATCCTTAAGTTCAAGCAAGGTTCTTCCTCCTTCTTTTAGGTCATCCCTAAGTCATTTATATAAAAATCATAATTAGCATAAATTTAAACATACTACTAGTTATAATAACTTTTTTTCGAAAAATAATCAACCGAAAAATAATTATTCTTCGTCTTTTTCAAAAATAATATCTGTATTTTTTTCAGAATAATCTTCTATATGCAAAACACCGGTCATTCCATCAAGTTTCGGAAGTATTTCAACAAGTCTTACAATCTTGTCATTAAGGTACTTTGCCTCACCAAGCTCCACCGTCACGCCCCCGTATATAAGCTCAATATCACGTGACGACGAAAAATTTATAACCTCAGGCATAACATCATATTTTGACAAAGTAAGCGTTATTGTAAGGAGATTCTTGTACATATTGCGATTATCCGTCTTTAATGCTTCGTATAAAACAACATCTTTTACAGGAATACCGCGTATAAGTGCAAGCTCCGGTAATTCTTCCGTGGAAAGCTCTACAACCACACCGTCTTTATCGATGTATGCGTACTGCCCCGTTGCTTCAACATAAAGGTATCCGATTATCTTCTTTTCATACACTCTGATCTCAATATGTGTCGGACTTTTAAGTGAAACCTCCATCTCATCGATAAACGGCATCGTTTCCGGCTTATTAAACTTATATTTCAAATATACAAAAACAGCATTAAATGAATATTCATCATTCAATATCGTTCGTTTTACAGCCTCATCATCATGGATGGTATTTCCTTTAATTGTAACCGTCTTTATTTCACAGCCGAAATACACACCGATAAAGAGTGCTACCAGAACTATGATAACACCCACGAAAATAATGAGAATCTTAAGAAGCAGACCGCCCTTGCCGTCATTTTCATCCAACACTTCTTCGTTCTCTTTTTCTGCCTTAAACTTTTTCTTAAGCAGCTTCTTCTTCATCCGTATCCGGCTCCTCTATCTTAATGGACTTTGAAACATTTAAAGCTATTCCCATTTCCGCGAGCAAGAATATAACCGATGTTCCGCCGTAACTTATAAACGGCAACGAAATACCCGTATTAGGTATTGTATTTGTAACAACGGCGATATTAAGTATTACCTGCGTAGCAATGTGTGCCATTATTCCGATAACTATAAGTGATCCGAAATTATCGTTAGCATGTTTTATAATAACAAAGAATCTGAATATCATAAGTCCGAAAAGGATTATGATTGAAATAGCTCCGAAAAGTCCGAGTTCTTCGCATATAATCGAAAAGATCATATCGTTTTGCGCCTCGGGAACATAGCCCAGCTTCTGAATGCTTTGACCTAATCCTTTACCAAATATTCCTCCGGAGCCCAACGCATATAAACCCTGTAATGTCTGGTAACCATTCTTTGCTGTTTCCGGATTAAGCCATGCATCTATACGATCGGATCTATATCCTACACCAAATATATAAAGAGCAATAACTCCCGCCATTACTCCTCCGGTAAGAATAAACTGAATGTATTTCTTGCTTGCGGTAAAAATAATAACTGCTGCGATTGCCATTATAATTATAGCGTTTGAAAGGTTTGTTATGGCAACTCCGACAAATGCCGGTGCAATAAGAACTCCTATCTTTACGACACTCTTAAGATCATCTATTTTTGATCCGATCATTGATATCAACGTCGCGCAAAATAATATCATCGCAAGCTTCATTGACTCTGACGGCTGAAAAGAAATACCTTTAATAACAATCCAACGTTTTGAACCGTTATAATCCTTACCTATTACCAGAACAAGATAAACAAGTACAAGTGCTGCACCATATATCCATGTTGATAACCGTTTATATATCCTGTAATCAATATTGGCCGCAATAAGCATTGCCACAAGTCCCAGTATCGTATTTCTGAATTGCTTTATAAAATAATAATTGGCCTGTCCGAATTTTAATTCCGCAACATATGCGGAAGTCGAATAGACCATTATCAATCCAAACGCCAGTAAAAAGAGCGTAAGAAAGAGCAGGCTGTAATCAAAAAAGAATACAGACGATACTTTATCGTTTCTTGACTTTTTCCTCCTGTCTTTCTTACTCAAAAGATTTACTCCTTAATAGCGTTTACTATATCTTTAAAAATATGTCCTCTTTGCTCGTAATTGTCGAACATTCCCCAACTTGCACATGCAGGTGACAAAAGAACCGCATCTCCCGCAACAGCATTTTCTATGCAGATATTCATGCATTCTTCAAACGTATCCGCGAATTTGATATTTGTAATTCCGTGCTTTCTTGCACACTCTGCAATCTTATTACGCGTTACGCCGATTAGTACCAAAAGCTTAACCTTATTGTCACAGCTCTCGATCCACTCATCATATTCACTGCCCTTATCATATCCTCCTCCGATAAGTATCGTAGGCTTTGTCAGTGCACGTATACCCGGGATTGCAGCATCCGGATTCGTACCCTTCGAATCGTTATAATAATCAACTCCGCGCTTTGTTGCGACAAATTCTATTCTATGCTCTACCGCTTTGAATTTCTTAATTACATCAAGTGTTATGTCAAGCGGCACATTCATGCTTTCGGCAATCGCAAGTGCAGCCATAACATTTTCTATATTACACATTCCCACAAGATTCATATCATGAACATTCATGATCTTCTTTGGCATATTGTAATTATCATTATAAGATACGAAATCGTCTTCCCAGTATCCTGTATGATCTCTTCTTACGCCTGCCCTGTAGATAAATCCGTCCTCATAGTAATATCCGTCGCTTAATCGCTCCTTTGAGGAAAAAGCTATAACATAAGCAGGACAATCATTTATAAACGCTCTTGTGTCAGGCGAATCATAATTTAATACGCAAATATCCTGATTGGTCTGTTTTGCGGTTATATGCTCTTTTGCCTTTATATAGTTTTCCATCGAATGATGTCTGTTTAAATGATCCGGAGTTATAT
>JAFSZR010000229.1 GCA_017459135.1 Lachnospiraceae bacterium
AAACTGAGCAACCAAGGCGTTACCGTTGCACCGATTGATGCACCGAGTATTACTCCGACCGCATTTGAAAGTGCCATAATTCCCGAGTTTACAAAACCTACAACCATAACGGTTGTTGCAGATGACGACTGCATAATCGCAGTAACAACCATACCGAGAATAACCGCCATAAATTTATTTGCGGTAAATTTTTCCAATATAACTTCAAGCCTTCCCCCCGAAGCTTTTTTAAGTCCGTCTCCCATGGTTGTCATACCGTATAAGAAAAGCGAAAGCCCTCCAATTAACTCAAGAATACTGAAAATGTCCATATAATGTTTACTATCCTCCGTAATAATAAATTTTTACCCAAAAATACAATAAATTCTTTCCAATTAAAAAATATATAATAAGCAGGTTAATTGTCAATAATTTTTTGTTATGTTCTTAATTAAATACATTTTTTTCATCTAAACTTGAATTTTTTGTTTTATTCAACTATAAAGAATAATTATTTTTTTTGCGATAAACAGAAGTTTATAATTTAATTGAAAAACAACAGATTTTTTTATATAATATAACAGATTTATAAAGTGCACCAAAGGCGAAAATCCTAGATGTTTTTTTTACTCGCTCGGAGCAGAAAAGGAGAAAATAAAAAATGATTATTTCGGAGAAACAATTAGCACAGGTAAATGACAGAATTAAGGCTCTTGTTAATTCAGGCAGCTTTTATGGAGAAAAACTTAAAGAAGCGGGAATAACAACCTTAAAAACTCCCGAAGATTTTACAAAACTTCCTTTTTCGGAAAAAAAGGATTTGCGTGATGCTTACCCTCTCGGACTTATGACAGCACCTGAGGATCAGATAGTCAGAATTCATTCCTCATCGGGAACAACAGGCAAACCTGTTATAATTCCTTATACCGCAAAGGATGTTGACGACTGGGCTATAATGTTCAAGCGTTGCTATGAGTTTGCCGGAATTACCAATATGGACAGAATACATATAACTCCGGGCTACGGTCTTTGGACAGCGGGAATCGGTTTTCAGCTCGGATGCGAAAAACTCGGTGCTATGGCTATCCCTATGGGACCGGGAAATACAGACAAACAGCTTGATATGATGATGGCTATGAAGAGTACGGTTCTTTGCTCTACTTCTTCTTATGCTCTCTTACTTGCGGAAGAAATCAAAAAGCGCGGAATCAAGGATAAGATTCATCTTAAGAAAGGTGTTATAGGTTCCGAGCGTTGGAGCGATAAGATGCGTGAAAGCATCAAAAACGAACTCGGTATAGAACTTTACGATATTTACGGTCTTACCGAGATATACGGTCCGGGTATCGGTATCAACTGTCCGGGTGAAACAGCTATGCACTATTGGGATGATTATATCTACCTTGAGATAATAGATCCTGTAACCGGAGAAAATGTACCTGACGGAGAACTAGGAGAAATCGTTATTACCACTCTTGTTAAGGAAGGTGCTCCGCTTATCAGATATCGTACACACGATCTTTCAAGAATCGTTCCGGGCGAATGCCCTTGCGGAAGCAAATATCCTCGAATAGACGTTATCATGGGACGTACCGATGATATGATGAAGATTAAGGGTGTAAATGTATTCCCAAGTCAGATAGAAGAAATTCTCGGAAGCTTTACCGAGATATCCAGCGAGTACCAGATACGTATCTCTCACCTTGACGGCAAGGATACCATGCGTATATATGTTGAAACCAACGGTACCGTTGACTTTAACGAATTAAGCAAAAAAATTGCCGAGAAGGTTAAGAGCAAAATCGGATTCACACCTATCGTCAAGGTTGTTGAAATCGGTGTTCTTCCAAGAAGCGAAAAGAAGACAAAACGTGTTATCGATGAACGTTACGACTAAAACCGGGAGGGTTATTAAATGATTGAACATTACAATGCTTTTATATCATATAAGCATGCAAATGAAGATATCAAAGTTGCCGAGGCTGTTCAACACTGCCTCGAGCATTATCATATTCCGTCAAACATCCGTAAGAAAACCGGAATGAAACGTATAGAGAGAATCTTTCGTGACAAAGAAGAACTCCCTATTACCAGTGACTTAAGTGAAAATATAGCTTATGCTCTTGAGCACTCCGATTATTTGATTGTTATTTGTTCAACAAATACCAAGCAATCAGTATGGGTACCGCGTGAAATTGATTACTTTTTAAGAAATCATACAAGAAAACAGATTCTTACCGTACTTGTAAACGGAGAACCGCAGGACGTTATACCTGACATTCTCTTACATGAAGATAAAATCATAACCGACGAAAACGGTCAACAGCGTACCGTACGTGTACCTCTTGAACCGCTCTCCTGCGACTATCGCGATTCCATAAAAAAAGCCAATAAGGATGAGATACCGAGACTCGCAAGTGCACTTATCGGATGTTCATACGATGAGCTTATGAACAGACAAAGACAGTATAAGATGAAACGTATGGTTTTTGCATTTTCACTTATACTTGCTCTCGTGCTCGCATTTGCGGGACAGATGATTTACAGCAGATATAAGATAAAAAAGAATTATCTGGATTCTTTAAAAAACCAATCAAAATATCTTGCGAACGAATCCGAGTATTACCTTGAAAAAGAACAGCGAATTAAAGCACTTCAGCTGGCAATAGCTTCTCTTCCCAAGGATGAATATGACAACAGACCGGTAACGGCAGAAGATTTGCGTGCTTTAACCGATGCTACTCTTGCTTATAAATCGCTTCAGGGAACAAATATATATGCAACATGGAATTATACCATGCCTCATGCGATTAAAAACTATACTCTCTCACCTGAAAGCTCGTATCTTGCCGCTCTTGATTATGAAAACTGTATAAAAGTCTGGGAAGTATCAACGCATAATCTCATGCTTGATATAAATTTATCCACTGATTATGTTTACGGATATAGTTTTCTTTCCGATGATAAGCTGGTTTTATGGACACCGACAAATGTATATCTTTACAATCTAAAGGACGGCTCAACTATTTGGACATGTACTTTGGAAGAAGACTCTTTCAAAGCTGAAGAGATAGTTATAGACGGTGACGGAAATATACTCTTGCCTACAATCAATAGTTTTCTTACCGTTATTGATTCAACAACCGGAAATATAAAAGACAGCTATATATTAAATGAAAATGATTTTTCTGAAAAATATGATAATTTATATTGTGATAATTTTGTGCTTTCTCCCGACAAAAAGACAATTGCATTTGCTGTTAATTATTCGGTAGATTATTATTTCGTCGGCACATTTGATTTGAGCAGTAAAAAAGCCAAACAGTCAGAATCAAGAGCCGAGCGTATCAAAAAAGTATACTGGGCTGACGACACACATATTATGGCTGCATATTCCCAAGATGATTTTAATACCAACGTAATGATGGACGAAAATTCTTATCTTTCAACCGACCATACATATATACAATGTCTTACAAAAAATGATTTAAAAGAACTTTGGAATTATGATTTTACGAGCAATGAAGTTAATCTTAACAACAGTTTTTTAGCCCTTCCGAAAAAAAATTCAGTTGCGTTTTGTAACGGTAATATGGTCGGAATATTTGATGTAAACAACGGTAACCTTTCATATCTTCACAATGTCAATTCATCTATAGTTGATATTAGTGACAGAGACAGTGACGGCTGGCCGGTATATATAACATATGACGGTTGTTTTGCCGTTCCGTTTCCATCGGGAGGTATGGACTCGCTTACACTTACTCATCTTTTTACAAACGACCTTGATAAAGCGATTGTTAACAACGGTGTTTATGTACATCAAAAAAACAGCAAGGAAATTATTTACTACTCTCTTTATGTTTATGATACCGACTGGCAGGCAGTTGATGAAGATTTGGTTATATCATCTGCATGGGAAGATTTCTTCCTTATGGAAGATTCTATTCTTTCGATAGTAACCAGCGAAGACGATATACCTACGCTTACCATCATCAATCCGGAAACGAATGAAGTAAATCAAATTGCTTTAGATTATGACTCGTCACATTCTTCACAATACACTTTGCTCGGATCATGGAAAGATAAGCTTTATTTGGCATTTACCGACTATATAAACGTATCAGTTATTTCAATCGATCTTTCGACCATGAATGTAGCAAAATTTGATCTTCAGGATTCTGCTTCAATGAATTACGTTGTTACTGCCGATACATTTAATTTAACGAACGGAAAAATAATCTATTATGTAAGCAAAAATGAAACAAGCGCTGTTGCGGTATACGATATTGACAGTAAAACAACAAAATCATATGTTTTACCTGATGATTGCTACGTCGGGATGATTGCACCGCATTATATTGAAAAGACAGGAAAACTATATATTTCCGGAGACGGATCTGATTGTATAATTGATATGGCAACAGAGAAGGTAACCTCTGTCAATCTTCCCGATGCTTACATTTCATCATATGTATTTGCTGCATCATTAAACGGTAAGGAATTTGCAGTTTCAGATAACTCTAAAATACTTATGGTTAATGACAGCGGAAATGTTAAATTTTCAATACCAAGTACAGGAACCGAACCGATTGGAATGACATTTTATGATAACAAAAAGACAAAAAAGAACGAGCTTTTTGTATTATACGCTAACGGCAACCTGTACAGATACAACACTGACGACGGAAGCTTTATAGGTATGTCTGATGTTACGCTTTATCAAAACTATGCACATCCGGCCAAGTTTAAATTTGATTATGATAACAATCTTTTATATATTCAATCAAGCTTGATTTTGGATATAATTGATTTAAACAGTATGATTGAAACCACATGCATAGAAAACTGTCTCGGACATAATATACCGACAGACAGATTCTATACTTTATCCTATACTGAAAAAGGTAAGAATCACATAGGTTATTTCAAGCATTACACACTTGAAGAACTTATCCAAAAAGGTAAAGATATTCTGCAGGGTGCAGAGCTCTCCGATGAAGATAAATCTCCCTTCGGAATAGAATAAAAGAACGCCGATACCACGAAGTAAGGGATATAATAAGTACTCGCACAGCACGTTGCCACTTAACGCTGTGCTTAGCACTTATTATATCCCTTACTTCTGTCTATACTTCTTTATAAAGTTGATGGAAAAGTCTTTCTTTTATTATATAGATGTCGTGGATGTCATCTTCACGGACCGCTATGTAATCTCCCGGTCTTCCCGAGTAGTATTTTTCATCATCCCAGGCTGTGAAAAGCTTCACATAACGCTTAAGCGGTCTGGCATAGATGAATGATTTACCTGTACTTATAACGCCTTGAGCATACGGCATAACTTCTTTTCTCTCACCGGTAAACATATCACGTATTGATGGTTCGTATTCGAAACTTCTTTGGTATGGTTTGCCGGTTTTGTTATAGCTTCTTTCGAGCTTTTCTTTTGTAATCGGATATATTTCTCCTTCAATACCCACCATAAGGTATTTGTCGTCTTCCACACGAACGTTAACGTCACCTTCAAGTGTACGAATTTCAACGATTGTATTAAGAGGAAATACATCTGCTATTTTCAGGAAACCAAGCTCCTGAGGTTGTTTTTCATATTTTTTCAAGCCCTCTGAATCAAGAACGGTTTCCTTGGCATATATTATTTCGTATTTCTTAAAATACGCTTTCATTCTTTCTTTAAGTACTCGTCTAATTATATTTGCGACATCATAATTTCCGTCTTGTATATCGAGTTTTTCCGGACGTATGCTTCCGCCTGCTTTATATACATGGCCTCCGCCTCCACCGATTCCTTCAGCTAAAAACTCGGCAAGCTCGTTTGCATGAACTTCTTTCACACAGCTTCTTACCGAAAATTTTATCTCATAAGGACTTACATAAAATGCAAGACAAACATCAACTCCGGCAGTTTCCATGGAAAAATCGCTTATAACACCGAGGATATTCGGATCGCATTGCTCTGCCTGAATAACAAGATATTTATCCTTTTCATGATATTCGTATTCAAGGATTGCTTTTCCCGTAATCTTCAACTCTTCCAATGATATATTAGAATTGCTCATTTCCGTAACTAAACTTTTATTTATTACAAGCATATCCTGCATATCTCTGTCAAGAGGATGCGATACTTCCGATAATCGATTTGTATCTGTGTAAAGGCCGTAGTAAAGTGCCGTGGAAAGCTGCTTGTCGGCATCAATGCTTAAGCCTTCTTCTCTTATCATATCCCATATAATTGTCGAACAACTTCCGATATTGCTTCTGACCTCAGAAAGTTCCGGCACGTCAACCGTAAGCTGATGATGATCTATAACCGCAACCGTATCGGCTTCCGTAAGCGTTACATTTTTCTGACCGTATTGGCAGTCAGCGGTAACCAAAAGTTCAGGTACCCTGTCAAAATCAGGTTCATAGCTAACAGGAATCTCAAGAGCTTCTTTCATAATCATAAGATTACTCTTTTGAATCTTGTTTTTTCCCCTGTAAATAAATGTCGGCTTTTTCCCCATTTTTGTAAAATACCAATATAAAGCATAACCCGATGCAAGAGCGTCCGCATCCGGATTATCATGGCATTGAATTACAATATCATTAAACTTTAATAAATCACTTAATTTCATATTTTTATCCCCAATATTTATATAATATATACGTTAAAATACTAATCTCTTATTGTCTTTAAAACCGTTTAAATAACTACACTCTATTTACCAGAAGTTCATACAGTCTTGATACCGCTTTATCCGCCGTCTGTCTTCTTACATCATATCTGCTGCCTGTAAAATTATAGCGTTCCACATACACCGTACCTTTTACAAAAAAGCCCGCATATACGGTTCCAACAGGCTTTTCGTCTGTTCCACCGTCCGGTCCGGCTATGCCTGTTACAGCTATCGCACAATCCGCATTTGCAGCTTTTGCCGCTCCTTCTGCCATTTCATAAGCGGTTTCTTTTGAAACGGCACCGAATTTTTCAAGCGTCTCATGAGAAACACCCACGAGCTTCTCCTTTGCTTCATTGGCATAAGTAACATAAGCTTCGTTCAAAACCCATGATGCTCCCGGAACATTTACAAGAGTTGACGAAATCATACCGCCCGTACAGGATTCGGCAGTTGTAATTGTAAGCTTATTTTCAGTAAGATATTTTACAAGTTCTTCTTCCATAAAATCCCCGTTTTCACATTTCAAAACGATTCAAAAATATATTAAACATTCAATAATTCATTAGTTAATCAGTCTTTTAATACATCCTTGTTCTTAGCAAGATAATCAATTAATGAAATAATTGTAAGTGCAAGAGCCGCATATATAAATATCTGCTCTATAACCCAAACCGTATCCCCACCGAAATCGCAAATAAGAATTATTATCATAAACATCTGGACTACAGTCTTAATTTTGCCCCACCAGCCTGCTGCTATAACTATTCCTTTGTCTGCGGCTATAAGTCTGAAACCGCTTATGATAAATTCTCTGGCTATAATTATAATAACGACCCAAGCAGGTATTCTGTCAAGTTCTATAAGTGCAATCATAGCCGAACAAACCAAAAGCTTATCAGCAAGAGGATCCATAAATTTTCCGAAATTTGTTATAAGATTGTATTTTCTAGCAATCTGTCCATCCAAGGTATCTGTAATTGCAGCCACGCAAAATATAACAAGTGCTATCCATTTTCCTCCCGGTATGCATGAAACCATAAGAGCTACAAGAAAAAATGGAATAAGAATCACTCTTAATATCGTAAGTTTATTTGGTAAATTCATAATTTAATTCCTTTCTTTATCACGATTGTATACAACCTGTTTATAGTCAATCAATTATAGTTCCGATTAAATCATAAGGTCCTGACTCATTGATTTTTACATCTACTATGGTGCCGGAGATTAGTTCGTAATCGCATTCTACGAATACAAGACCGTCAACGCCCGGTGCATCTTTATAGGTTCTTCCGACATAGACATCATCATCCGGCGAATAACCTTCGATTATGACTTTAAGTGTTTTACCGATCAAGGCTTCATTTTTATCTTCGGATATTTCCTGACAAAGCTCCATAATCTCGTCACGCCATCTTTCCGCAACTTTCTCATCTATCTGATTTTCAAATGATGCGGCCGGAGTTCCATCTTCTCTTGAATATGTAAATACACCGACTCTGTCAAGCTCCATCTCATCAAGAAATTCCATAAGCTTCTTATGGTCTTCCTCAGTTTCTCCCGGAAATCCCGCTATAAGCGAGGTTCTGATGGCTATATCCGGAACCTTTTTTCTTAATTTATTTATAACATCTGTTATAAATTGCTTATTGGTTCTCCTGCCCATTCTCCTTAGGATATCATCCTCCGAATGCTGAAGAGGCATATCTATATAGTGAAGAAGCTTCGGCTCATTTACAAATGCATCTATAAGCTCATCATATATTTCTTCCGGATAACAATACATAACCCTTATCCATTCTATACCATCTATTAAAGCAAGTTTATGAATAAGCTCATGTAATGATTTTTTTCCGTAAATATCTTTACCGTAGCAGGTTGTTTCCTGTGCAACAAGTACAAGCTCTTTTATGCCGTTTTCAGCCATATATGAAGCCTCATCAAGAAGTTTTTCCATAGGCACACTTCTGTAGTTTCCGCGCATAGACGGTATGGCACAATAAGTACAACGCTTGTCACAGCCCTCGGCAATCTTAAGATATCCCATAAATGTACCCGAACTTATCGCCTTATGCACATTTGAAACAGCAAGCCTGTCTATATCATCAAATACCGTTACCTTGGACTTAGAATTACTTTCCTCTTCTTCAAGCTTTTTTATAACTTCAACTATTCGGTCAAAGCTTGCCGTACCGACACAGGCATCTATCTCGGGAATCTCATCAAATATTTCATTTTTATATCTTTCCGCAAGACAACCGCAAACTATAAGATATTTAAGTCTGTCTTTCTTTAACTGTGCCATTTCAAGTATAGTATTTATGCTTTCTTCCATGGCATCCTTGATAAAAGAACAGGTATTTATTATAACCGCATCAGCTTCGCTTTCATCATTTGTAAGGTTATAATTATTTGCACTTAATATACCCATCATAGTCTCGCTGTCGCAGAGATTTTTGTCACAACCGAGTGACACCATAAGTATATTCATATTAATTATTTAATCCCGCTTCCACACAATTATTCATAAGCATAGCTATAGTCATAGGACCTACGCCGCCCGGTACAGGCGTAATGGCACTGCATACAGGCTCTACCGAATCAAAGTCTACGTCACCGCAAAGCTTTCCGTTTTCGTTTCTGTGAATTCCCACATCTATAACTACAGCTCCATCTTTTACATAAGATGCATCTATCATTTTAGGCTTTCCGACTGCGGCAACAAGAATGTCCGCACGCTTGCAAACCTCTTTAAGATTCTTGGTTCTTGAATGGCAAACTGTAACGGTTGCATTTTCTCTTAATAAAAGCATTGCCATAGGCTTACCTACTATATTGCTTCTTCCGACTACAACACATTCCTTGCCTTCAATATCTATATTTGAGCGCTTAAGAAGCTGTATGATTCCGGCAGGCGTACAGGATAAGAAGCCTTTCTGTCCTATGCTTAAAGCACCTACGCTTGCAGGTGAAAAACCGTCTACATCCTTAAGCGGTGATATGGCATTGATTATTCTTTCGTCATTTATATGCTTTGGAACAGGAAGCTGAACAAGAATACCGTTTACGCTGTCATCCTTATTAAGTTTATCAATAAGCTCAAGCAATTCTTCCTCGGTTGTTTCTTCAGGAAGCTCATATGCAAGTGACTTGATTCCGATATACTCGCATGCCTTTTTCTTATTGCCTACATAAACGGTTGATGCAGGATCGTTACCAACCTGAATAACCGCAAGACAAATTTCCTTACCCTCAAGCTTAAGGCTCTCAACCTGAGCCTTTAACTCATCCTTAATCTGCTTGGAAATAAGTTTTCCATCAATAATCTGTGCCATATTTTTTCTCCTTTTCTAATTAAAACAATCCGTTAATTACTCCGTTGTCGTCAACATATATGCGCTCTGCCGCAGGTACTTTTGGAAGACCCGGCATGGTCATGATTGTTC
>JAFSZR010000230.1 GCA_017459135.1 Lachnospiraceae bacterium
ACATTTTGTTCATGAAGCTTTTCCAGTTCTTTTAACCTTTCTTCTTTTTCGGTTATTTCACTGTCATCTTCCGTATCGAAAACATCTTCCTCTCCCTTTTTGTTTGTGAAACGTATAATCGCAATAATTACAGCAAGTGCAACTGCAACTCCGATAAAAATCGCAACTTTTTTAATAACAATGGCAAGTGCAAGACATACAATTCCTACAGCAACCAAAAACAATATCTTTAATAAATTCTGCTTTTGCTCCTCTTTATTTTGTTTATCTTCCTTACCGGACTTATAAGTTTCCCTTTGAGCCTTAAGTTTTTCAATTTCTCTTTTTTCTTTTTTAATCTTCTCTTTTTCGTTATCTATCGTATTGTTTAATTCCGAAAGCCTTGTCTGTTCTTCTTCGCTTAATTCATATATCTTAAGTGCACTGTGCTTATCCGAAACGGAATATGCTTCTTCCATCACATCCTTAAGCTCATTTTGCTCGGGAATATCTTTTTTAAAGAAAGTCAGCATATTTTCATATTCGCCTTTTTTTGCCGAATAATCCTTACAAAGTCTATCATATTCGTTCTTTTTTAATTCCTTATCCTTATAAGCACTTAATATTTGCTGTTTTTTACTCCATACCTTCTGTTCATTTTTTAATCCGTCTATTATATTTCTTTCTTCCTGACTTAATCTTAAAAGATTATCCAGTGTTTTTTCGATATTTTTACTCTGTGATATAGCCTGTTTAAGCCTTGTCATTTCATCTTTTTGCTTGGATAACTCACCGGTTTTACGTCTCGGGCTCATAGAATTAAGCAAATCCGCAAGCTTTGAACTTGCCTTATCATAATTAATAATATCATCGGTACTGTCCGTAAGATTTCCGAGTTTTGCACTTATTCCGTCGGTTACACTTGTCTCACAGGCATCCTGCGATACAAAAATGGTTCTTATAAATGATTTTCTGTCAAGGCCGAAGAGTTCTTCACCAAGTCTTACGCTGTAATCCTTGCTTTCAAGCCCTGTAGAAACATCCTTTAATACAAACTCGTCTTCCTTATCCTTTGAACCGAATACTCTTGAAGCCTCGTATTGTTTACCGTCGGCTTCAAAAACAATCTGACCTCCGTACACTCCGCCCTGCCACGGTTTATATCTTTTTCTTTCATTTTCGAAATCGTCTCTTTTTCCTTCGTTATCAAAGCCGTAAAACATAACCTTAATAAAAGCCGCAAGCGTACTCTTACCCCAGCCGTTTTCTCTGAAAACAACATTTTTTTCAGTGTCACTGAAATTTATTGTATAATCACTTAACTTACCGAAGTTTTCAATATGACATCCGACTATTTTCATAATCTAAACCTCTTCTCCCGAAAGTATGTTAATACCGTATCTTATAACTTCTGCCTTTTCATCCTCAGGCAAATCATTTCTTGCAAGCACCAATCTTACAAATTCACCCTTGAGTGATTCATCCAGTTTAAAATCCTCATAAGAAACCTTAAGCTTGGTTTCATCATATAACTTAACGAAATAATAATCATCCTCGAATTGTTTCAAGATATAGTCACCATCTTTTTCGCAAAATGCATCAACCTCACCCTTAAGTACGATTTTAACAAGACTTTCTTCATTACAATTATTATTCTTTAGTTCTTTTTTTATTTTGCCGCATATTTCCGAAGAATTTGTAAGACCACTTATATCAACATCGATTGCATAAAGAATTCTTTTAGCTATGGATACAAATTTTCTTTCACCGGTATTTGTAGTCTCGTCAATATCAATAAGCACAAAGCCCTTTTCTCCGCATTCGTCAAAACCTCTTCCTTCAAGACATCCGCTATAGCAATATACGCCTCTTTTATCGAGTTCGGCTTCCTTATAGGAATGAATATGACCGAGTGCAAGATAATCTATGCCCTTGTTTTTAAGATTCTTAAGCGGAATTATCTCCGTTTTATCCTTGGCACTTGCCATACTTTCCTGTCCGTGAAGCGTAACGATATTAAAACTGTCATTATTAAGAACAAGTTCATTAAAAACCCTATCCTTGTTACCATCAGAAAGATTGACACCGGTTATGGCAATCTGATTGTTTTTGCCCATTCTGTACGTAGTCCAGCTATCGTTAAAAAGCTTTAAATTATCGGGTATTTCATCCAAACCGTCTAAAAATGTATCTTCATCATGATTACCTTTAAGATAATAAAAAACAATATCAGGATTATCGATTATCGCCTGATAAACAGTGTTTGAAGCGGTCTTTGTTACAACCTTCTTATCAAACAAATCTCCTGCAATAATTATAGCCCTGACATCGTTTGAAGATGCATAGTCAATCATATTCTTAAATGTATTTAGTAATTCAATTTTTCTTTCTTTTGCTTTTTTGCTGTCAAGATTTGCAGTCATCCCGGAATCAAGATGAAGGTCTGCACAATGTATAATCCTCATATCCAACTCCCTGTTTTTTTAAAAAGCATTTCAATAGTTTATTTGCTGTTGCCAAGTTTTACAAGTTTTGCAAGAACAAAATACAAAAATCCTCTGACAATATGTCTTATGATAAATACGACAACTATACCAAGACAGATACCTCTAAGCAGTTCTCCTATCAAAACCGCCCCTATAACGGCTCCGATCGGAATAAATATAAGACCGCTTAAAAAGCTTACTATTCCGAACAAAAACTGTGAAAGCCACGTAAGCAAACATGCAAAAGCCATAAAATAAAGCAATCCGTTCAAATGAAGGAAAAACGCAATTAGACCGATAACCGCAAGGACAAAATGGAAATAATACTTGATTGTAAAGTATCCTCCTACCACATTTCCTATAGTTCCCTCTGCGGTTTTCCCGTTTTTTCCTGTTGCCGCAGGCTTTCTACTGTTCTTATCAATCTTTGCACCGCAAACCGGGCACACAAGATTATCAAGATCTTCCATGCTTTTTATCTTAAAATCATATTCCTTTTGACAATTCACACAATATCTGTTCATGCTTCTACCTACTTGTATCTGTCTGCATCATCACGTTCCAAAAGAACACGATTCTCAAGATTCTTACAAGCCTCATCTATCTGTTCACGCATAGACTCGGTTGTTCCGGTTGTTTCTCCGTAGTTAAGATAAGCAAGTACCGTAAGCATCTCCGACTCACTGTCCGCGAAATAGCCGGTACCTTCCTGCTTCATATTTCCCATATTCTTAACAAGTTCAAGCATCTTATTAGGTAAGGTGCGATAATCCCAACCTCCGATTACCTGCTGTCCGAGTCTTCCACCGGTACCGCCTTCCGGCTCACCGAGCCTTCTTCCGCCGGTCGAATCACTGTTTTGATTACCGAGTGTAACTCTGAAATTAGTATCTCTTGCACCGTAATCTTCTTTTATATAACTTGTAGTCTCTCCAAGACCCAAATCATTGCTGTGAAGTCCGCCGCCAAAATCAATATTAAGACCGAGACTCGGTTTATCCGAATCTTCACCGATATCCTCAAACTCCGAACGGTCTCTCAATCCGTATTTTAAGTCGTCGTCAAAACCTTTTGCACCGTAATTCGACTCGGATAAATTAACCTGATCAAGTTCATTTCTGTTTCTGAATTCATCGGCATCAAACTGGATTGTACCTATATCCCCGAAACTGTCAAATTCTTCGGAGCTCTCCTCTTCATCAACATTTAGAGAATCCTCATCAAAGATTTGCGAAACCTTCTCCATCTGCTCTTCTTTAATGGCATCCTCGGCTTTGATGTTACCTTTAAGAATATTTAAAATGGTATCATCAATTCTTGTTTTTCCGGTACTCTGTTCCATATTGTCTTCACCCAACATAATTAGCCCCCTTTTCTTACATTAATACAACCCATACAACTTGTAACAACCTTAATTTATACTTTAAGCCACTTCATTCATCTTTGCAAGCTTTGCGTTCTGATCCGCAACTATACAGCCATCAATAATTTCCTGAATATCTCCGTTCATAATCTTATCAAGCTTATAAAGAGTAAGACCTATTCTGTGATCCGTAACACGACCCTGAGGGAAATTGTAAGTTCTGATTTTCTCGGAACGGTCTCCTGTTCCTATCTGGCTTCTTCTAGCCTCTGCCTCGGCATCATGCTGCTTCTGACATTCCATATCAAAAAGCTTTGCACGAAGAAGTGCAAAAGCCTTTTCCTTATTTTGAAGCTGTGACTTTTCAGTCTGGCTGTAAATAACTATACCTGTCGGATAATGTGTAAGACGAACTGCCGAATCGGTTGTGTTGACACACTGACCACCGTTACCCGAAGCACGCATAACATCTATACGAATATCCTTTTCATCGATATTAATATCAACTTCCTCAGCCTCAGGCATAACCGCAACCGTAATGGTTGAAGTATGGATACGTCCGCCCGACTCGGTCTCCGGAACTCTCTGAACACGATGTACACCGCTCTCGTACTTAAGAACTGAGTATGCTCCCTTTCCGGTAACCATAAATGTAACCGACTTCATACCGCCGATACCTATTTCTTCAACCTCCATGGTCTCAACCTTCCAGCGTCTGCCCTCGGCATAATGTACATACATACGATAAATCTCAGCAGCAAAAAGAGCAGCCTCGTCACCGCCGGCACCGGCTCTTATCTCAACTATAACGTTTTTATCATCATTAGGGTCCTTAGGTAAAAGAAGAATCTTGAGCTCCTGCTCACATTTCTCAACCTGAGCCTTGGCATCATTCAACTCTTCCTTTACAAGTTCTCTCATCTCATCATCGTTTTCCTCATCAAGCATAGCAATACTGTCTTCTATGGTCTGCTTTGCCCCCTTGTACTCCTGATACTTTTCAACTATCGGTGCAAGCTCACTCTGCTCCTTCATAAGCTGCTTAAATCTTTCCGGATTCGAAGCAACCGAAGGATCGCTCAACTCACTCTGTAACTCATCTAAACGTGCAACTAAATCTTCTAATCTATCAAACATAATTTCCTCCAAAATATTAATCTTTCTAAATAATGCGGCAATATTATATTACCGATTTTTATAATATAAAATCAACACTAATCTTTTAAACATTCAGCCGCACAGCTAATAATCATGTTCCGAGGCATAAGCCGTAACAATCCTGTCAAGACCCGAATAATCCTTTATCAAACTTATATTATAAAACTTATTGTTAATTAACAACTCTTTCACTTCCTCGTATTGATCAAAACCTATTTCCATAATTAAAATTCCGTCTTTGTAAAGATAATCTCTTGCCTGCTCTGCAAGTCTTTTATAAAACGAAAGTCCGTCCTCATCACCGTCAAGTGCAAGTCTCGGTTCAAAGTCCCGCACCTCTTCCATGATATCATCTATATCCGAAGTTCTTATATACGGCGGATTAGACATTATTATATCATATTTATCCTTAATATTCTCAAATAAATCCGTTTTAATTATACTACATTTTGCGCCAAGCTTATACTTATTTTTTTCGGCTACATAAATTGCATCGTCGGAAATGTCGGCAAGGTGTATTTCATCCCCCTTATGTCCGTCTTCCCGTCTCTTTAATTCATAACTTATACCGATACATCCCGAACCCGTACACATATCAAGCGCCTTACAGTCTTTTAAGCCCGACGTAAGCTCCAATGCCTTTTCAACAAGTAATTCCGTTTCCTGTCTGGGAATCAATACACCGTCTTCGGTTATAAATTCATATCCCATAAAGTTCTGGCTGCCTGTTATATACTGACAAGGCATGTGAGTACTTCTTAAATTTATACAATCCAGATAGAATTCGGCATCTTCCTCATTCATCTCTTCAGTCATCTTCATAAACATATCGGAATAGGATATTCCAAACGCAAACATGGCAAGCACTCTTGTATCATTTTCATAGTCAGAAATGCCTGCCTCTTTTAAAATATTTTGTCCTTCAATTATATAATCTCTAAGCGTCATTTTTCTTTTCCTCAAGGTATCCCTTCCAATCGAAGACACCTTCAACCGCTTTTATGGCTACCTCTGTCATATCCGGTGTAGGTTCAAGTGTTGTAAGTCTCTGAACCCATAGTCCCGGCTTACTTAAGGCATTTGCACATACATTTTCATGACTGCCGGCATATCTGATAAACTCATAAGAAATTCCGGCTATAACAGGAACCAATAATACTCTTAACAAAAGTCTGATCCAGATTGTTTTCGAATCAATGCACATAAATACGAGAATACTTACAATCATTACTATAAACAAAAAGCTTGTTCCGCATCTTTTATGAAATCTTGATGATTCCATAACATTTTCGACAGTTAGATCTTTACCTGCTTCAAGACAATTAATGGATTTGTGCTCTGCGCCATGATACATAAATGTCCTCTTTATATCTTCCATACGCGAAATAAGAACTACATATAAAAGGAAAATAAGAAGTCTTATTACACCTTCGATAAGTCCCAAAACCACATGGTTTTTTACATAATCATCCAAAAGCGAAGCAAGAAATGCCGGAAGAAGCATAAAAAGTCCCACCGCAAGAACAATTGATAATGCTACTGTAAAGAAAATTGCTATAGAATCGCCTTTCTTTTCTGTTTCCTTTTC
>JAFSZR010000231.1 GCA_017459135.1 Lachnospiraceae bacterium
CCGTCTTAATTTCTATTTTCAAAAAGCATTATATACTCTCTCGCACCCTCTAAATCAGATTTCTTAGAGTTCTTAATCGTATAAGCACTTGCATGAGCAAGTATTCCTGTTCTTACAGACAGGAAATCCGCATCGCTTACGTCCTGTCCGTTAACGTAATAGCTGTCTCCTACTTTCTTACATTCTTCACCTTCGGTGAGTGTCTCTCCGTCATAAGATGTAAGAGCGTAAGCTTCGTCTCCGCCTCCGGATGCCGGAAGAGTTACGAGATATCCGTCATCGCAAATATTTATTATCTTTTGATAACCGAGAGATTTGCATTTTCCTTTATTGATATTATAAACCTCACAGCCTACATATGTATTTTCTATCTCAGCTTCATCAAACAGGAACATCTCAGGAATGTCATCATCGTTTATATCATATAATAAAACAGTATTTATTGTATGTGATGATGCCGATGCATCATAGCTTTCAATGAAGTCTATATAAGCCTGCTGCCAGTCATCGAGAAGTTTATCCTGAACACTGTTTAAATCAATATCGCTTCCGTAAATTTCCTCGACTTTTTTCATAAGATCTACCGCATCAGACTTACTTCCGACAGCTATATATTCATCCACTTTTTGAGGATAATATGTTTTTCCGGCTTCATAAGCCGAAGCATACATTTCTTCAAACAGACCTTTATATTTAACATCCCATTCATCTACGCTAATACCGTTACACTTTTCAAGTATATCAAGATAATCCTGTTTTGAATAAGTATCCTGCATCTGTGAATATAAGCTTCTGTAAATAACAACACTATGTGCATTGCTTTCAATTACGCCGGCATAGTCATATGCTTCATAAAATGAGTTATCTTTAACGATAGCGCACATATCAAGCATTCCGTCACCGTTAATCTCTTCGGCAAGGAAACTCTTATATTTGTCATTCAAAATCTCTATCATAAGCTTTTCTCTTGTCTCATTATCGAGTCTTTGCTTAACGACATCCAAATCGGATTTAAGGCTGTACCCCTTGCTTGAGTCTCTTTGCATATCTGCTTCATAAATATCATTAATTATCTTTTTGAATTCATTTGAAGCAACATCTTTTATATACTTTTCGGCAATCTGATTCGAACCTTCAATTTCCTTTATCGAATCAAGCGATGCAAGGGTTTCCTCATAGTTCTTTTTTCCGTCTATATATTTTTGGCAAAGGGTTGCCGCAAAATCATCGAGATAAGAGCATACCTTTTCCTGTCCGGATTCATTAAGCATGTCATAATAGCCTTTTGTCTTTACGGAATTACCTTTATCGATATTTTTAAAGACCATATTTCTTGTATAGAAAGGCATCATAACAAAAACCGTGCCGACCACTTCAAGCAATATGAAAATCAAAGAAAATATAAAAAGCTTTTTCCAACCGTTTTTCATTTTATTCTCCTTATCCTTTCTTACTGTACGTCTTCTTCTACCGCATCCGTTACCGTAGCTCCGTAAGGAACTAGGAGTGTGCTTAATTCATCGGCATCCGATGTTGAAGCAAGCTCCGGATAATCAAGCTTTTTATCAGCTTCTCCGTCTTTAATATAATACGGATTAAGAATTATAAAATAAACCAACGCGCCTATAAATGCCAATCCGAGTATAGCAAGAATAAGGGTAAATATTCCGGCTCCCTTGTACGGAACCTTCTCCCTGTCTTCTTTAATATAATCGTTTTTCTTATATCCGTTGTCATCAAATATCTGATCAAGAATAGCTTCACGTTCAATATGTTTCTTCAGGTAATTGACATCTTTTTCTTTTTCGTCATCTTCATCAGACTCTTCGATTTCTTCGGCATCTTCCGACTCATCGTACTCTTCGTTTAAATCTTCAGTTTGTTCATCATCTTTAGATTCATCATCTTTAGATTCATCATCCGAATCAACGTTTTCAATTTTGTCAATATCCTCTGCCGTCTCATCGGAAAGCGGTTTACCGCAGACCTTGCATACCTTTTCATCATCGGAATAAATCATTCCGCAGCATTTTTTACTCATAAAATCTCCTTATCTGCCCCGCGCATTTTGCAACGGGGAAGTCCCGAGCATCAACAATTATCTTGCACACTTATACTGAAGCTCTTCCCATCTTCTGTCGACTTCTTCCTGATACTTAACAAGAAGATCTTCGTTCTCAGGCTTAAAAAGATGCTTAAATCTTCCCTGAGGTCTTAAGAAATCCTCGATAGGAAGCTTCTTCTTCGGCTCATAGTTAAGAATCCATTTACCTTCAATAACCTCAAACAAAGGCCAGTAGCATGTCTCAACGGCAAGCTTGCAAATCTTCATGATATCGGCAGTCTCATATCTCCAACCTCTAGGACATGGTGACATTACATTTAAGAATGCCGCACCCGGTGTATATATGGCTTTTTCAGCCTTCTCATATAAATCCTTCATGGTTCCGATTAAGGTAGACTGTCCTACATACGGAATATCATGATTTGCTATAATCGAAGCCAAATCTTTACGATTCTGCATTTTACCGTTTGAGTTTTTACCTACAGGTGTGGTTGTAGTATCCGCATACATAGGTGTTGCGGAAGAACGCTGAATACCCGTATTCATATATGCACCGTTATCGTAGCATACATATACAAGGTCATGATTTCTTTCCATAGCACCCGACAGGGACTGTAAACCTATATCATAGGTACCGCCGTCACCACCAAAGGTAATAAATTTATAATTATCTTTAATCTTTCCTTTTTTCTTTAATGCATAATAAGCAGTCTCTACACCCGAAAGAGTTGAGCCCGCATTTTCAAACGCATTGTGAATATAGCTGTCTTCCCAAGCTGTATATGGATACATAAAGCTTGATACTTCAAGACAACCTGTTGCATTACCTATTACTGCTTTATCCTCAGGCTTTAATGCACGAAGTACCGTTCTTACGGTAATCGTACCGCCACAGCCTGCACACATTCTGTGACCGGGAGCAAGACGTTCCGGTTTACTCATTACTTCTTTGAAATTAAATGCCATCTCGTTTTTCCTCCCTTTACTTTCTGAGTCCTATATATTTAAACTGTTCAATCTCTTTGTTGCCGTTCATGATATCGATAAGCTCGTTAAATACGCCTTCTGCTGCCTCAACAGTGTAGTCACGTCCGCCGATACCGTAGAAATAATTGATTCCCGTACAGCCTGATTTAGCATCATAAAGTGCTGACTTAACCTCGGAACCGAGAGGTCCGCCGTATGCAGAAAAGCTCTCTGCTCTATCAAGTATTGCTGCATACTTCACATTTTTCAAAGCTTCTGCAATCTCTTCTCCAGGGAAAGGTCTGAATACTCTTATCTTAAGAACACCTGCCTTAATGCCCTGCTCACGAAGCTTGTCAACAGCTTCCTTTGAAGTACCTGCAGCGGAACCGATAATTACGATTGCTACCTCTGCATCATCAAGCTTGTACTCTTCAAAGAAACCGTAGCTTCTTCCTGATATTGCTTCAAACTCCTTGGCTACGTCAAGAATAACCTTCTTTGCGTTTTTCATAGCCATTCTCTGATTATATTTTGTTTCCATATAAAATGGTGAGTTTGCATAAGGACCTACTGCCATGGGCATCTCACTGTTTAAAAGATAATTTTCCGGATTATATTCTCCGACAAATTTCCTAACTGCCTCAGTTTCGATAAGCTCGATATTTTCAACCGCATGGCTTGTGATAAATCCATCCTGGCAAGCCATAAACGGAAGCTTAACATCAGGATGCTCGGCAATTCTGAAGGACTGTATGAAATTATCATAAGCCTCCTGATTGTTCTCTGCATAAATCTGTATCCAGCCCGAATCTCTTGCACCCATACTGTCTGAATGGTCGCAGTTGATATTTATCGGTCCGGTAAGTGCTCTGTTTACAAGAGCGAGCACTATAGGAAGTCTGTCAGATGCAGCCACATAAAGTATCTCCCACATATATGCAAGACCGCATGAAGATGTAGCTGTAAGAGCTCTTGCTCCGGCAGCACTTGCACCGAGAGCGGCACTCATTGAGCTGTGCTCCGACTCAACCGGTATAAATTCGGTATCCATTTCTCCGTTTGCTATAAATGTTGATACCATCTGAGGTATCTCTGTTGAAGGTGTAATAGGGAACGCTGCCATTACATCCGGATTAATCTGCTTTATCGCATAGGAAACCGCTTCGTTTCCCGACATTCTTTCACGAATAGACATCTTATATTCCCTCCTTCATTGTTATTGCTCCGAAGCTGCATGCCTTTTCGCATATTCCGCAGCCCTTGCAGTGATCCAAATCAAAATCCTGTCTCTTACCTTCCTTAACCGCTATACAGCTGTCAGGACATACAGGTGTGCATAATAAGCATTGTGTACATTTATTCCAATCTATAACAGGTGTCTGGGTTCTCCACTCACCGGTGTGAAACTCCTTGGCACCGCCGCCGCCGTAAATCTGATTACCCGGTGTAATGTCATAATACGGACTCTTTTCATTTATTTTTGATAAATCTGATGCCTGTGCCATTTATTTCACCTCCTCAAATGCCATCTTAAGTGCATTCATATTTCCTTCTATTACTTCAGGCTTCTTAGCGAACTTATGCTTGTATGAAGCCTCCATCTCCGATAAGAACACATCCTTGTCCATAATGTCCGCAACCTTAACTATAGCCGCAAGCATAGGTGAGTTCGGGAAGTACTTACCGAGCGTCTCCATTGAAACCTTATGAGCATCTATCGTATATACCCTTCCTTCGTAGCCCTTAAGCAACGGTATAATGTCCTTCTTGTCCTGCGTTGTATTTATAACGATTGCACCTTCCTTGGAAAGACCCTTCGTTACATCTACCGAGTGAAGCAAGGTCTCATCAACCACCACTACAAAATCAGGATTGTATATATTGGAATGAACTCTGATCGGTTTATCGCCTATTCGGTTATAAGCCGTAATCGGTGCGCCCATTCTCTCAGGTCCGTACTCAGGGAAGCCCTGAACATACATACCCGTATTAAAAGCCACATCAGCCAGAAGCAGAGCTGCCGTCTTTGCTCCCTGACCGCCTCGTCCATGCCATCTGATTTCAATACTTTTTTCCATTGTGTGAATCTCCTATCATATCCTTAAACTTATTAAAAATATAAGTAACCCTTTTTACACATTAAAATACTTTTTGATAAACTTCTTTATTATATACTAAAACATTTTAAAATTCAAACTTTTTAATAATTATGCATATATTGACAATGCATTTATTATATCGATTATCACCTGAGTGTCCTGATTCATCTTTGCAACCTCTGCCTGATAATCCACCTTTTGATTAATATTATGGTCAAACGCATCGGATTTCATATTGATTCCGACAAAGAGTTTATTTCCCATAAGATGAAGTGCGACATTTCCGTATCTGGAATTTAAATATCCTATCCTTTCCATCATCTGAGGTGTCAGGAAATAAAAAGCATCATGATCATAATAAGCGTCTGTTTTGAAAATCTTGTTAAAGTTACCGCTCTCCATCTTAATCTTTTGATTCTTTGAACCTGC
>JAFSZR010000232.1 GCA_017459135.1 Lachnospiraceae bacterium
AATCTGTTAAGTGTAACAACAACCGGAACACCGTACATCTGAAGATTCTCTATATGCTTTTCAAGATTTACAATTCCCTTTTTAAGAGCTTCAAGATTTTCCTTGTTAAGCTCATCCTTCGGTACTCCGCCGTTATACTTTAATGCTCTTACAGTCGCTACAAGAACTACCGCATCAGGCTTAAGACCTGTCATTCGACATTTAATATCAAAGAATTTTTCGGCACCGAGATCTGCTCCGAAGCCTGCCTCGGTTATTACATAATCCGCCATCTTAAGAGCTGCCTTTGTTGCTCTTACTGAATTACAGCCATGTGCTATATTTGCAAACGGACCACCATGTACAAGTGCAGGTGTATGCTCAAGTGTCTGAATAAGATTTGGCTTTATGGCATCCTTTAAAAGTGCGGTCATGGATCCTACTGCCTTTAAATCATCTGCGGTTACAGGCTCATTGTCATAATTATATGCAACTATAATTCTTGCAAGTCTGTCATGTAAATCCTTTATATCCGAAGCAAGACAAAGAATTGCCATTACTTCAGAAGCAACGGTTATGATAAATCCGTCCTGTCTTACAACACCGTCCATCTTGCCGCCCATTCCGACAACTATATTTCTTAATGCCCTGTCGTTCATATCAAGACATCTCTTTATTACTATTCTTTTGGGGTCAATACGAAGTGCATTTCCCTGCTGCATATGGTTATCAAGCATTGCGCAAAGAAGGTTGTTTGCTGACGTTATAGCATGGAAATCTCCCGTAAAATGAAGATTTAACTCCTCCATAGGTACAACCTGTGAATATCCTCCGCCTGCAGCTCCTCCTTTAATTCCAAAACAAGGGCCGAGTGACGGCTCACGCAAAGCTATTATGGATTTCTTTCCGATTTTAGCCATAGCCTGACCGAGACCTACCGTAACGGTGGTCTTTCCTTCGCCCGCCGGTGTAGGATTGATTGCTGTTACAAGTATAAGCTTACCGTCTTTGTTATCCTTGATTTTATTAAGATATTCATCCGAAAGCTTGGCTTTGTACTTTCCGTACATCTCAAGGTCATCCTCGGTAATGTCAAGCTTTGCTGCCACATCTTTAATATTTTCAAGCTCTGCCGCCTGTGCGATTTCAATATCTGTCATATCTTTCTCCTGTATTAAAAATAATATTTACAAGTAACATACTACGGATTTATCCGTAAATTTATCATATAATAATCTATTTAAAGATTATTTTCCACATAATTTTCAAATTCTTCGAGCGTCATAAGAACTTTTCTCGGTTTAGTGCCCTCTTTAGGTCCGACAACTCCCGCTTCATCAAGCTGATCCATAATTCTCGCAGCCCTGTTAAAGCCTATCTTATAGACTCTTTGAAGCATTCCTATAGAGGCTTTTTCCTTACCGATTATAAATCTTCCGGCATCGACAAAGTACTCATCGACATCACTTCCTGCCGAAGCCGTACCTGCCAAACTGCTTCCAACCTTACTGTTATCTATCTGCTCGGAAACCTTATCATCATACTTTGCTTCGCCGCCCTGTTCTTTAAGGAAGCTTGTAACATTTGCAATTTCCTCATCGGAAAGATATGCACCCTGTACTCTGACAGGCTTTGGATATCCTGTAGGATAATAAAGCATATCACCCTTACCGAGAAGCTTTTCGGCACCGTTCATATCGATAATGGTTCTTGAATCGGTTCCCGATGAAACAGTCATAGCGATTCTTGAAGGAACATTTGCCTTGATAAGACCGGTAATTACGTCTACGGAAGGTCTCTGAGTCGCTATAACAAGATGTATACCTGCCGCTCTTGCAAGCTGTGTAAGACGTACTATCGCATCCTCAACTTCGCCGTGAGCAACCATCATAAGGTCTGCAAGCTCATCAACGATAACAACTATCTGAGGAAGTTTCTTTAATTCCTCAACACCTTCTTCGGTTCCCGTTACATTCTTAACCTTTTCATTATAGCCCTCAAGGTTACGCACGTTATATTGAGCAAAAAGCTGATATCTGTTAGTCATTTCCATTACGGCCCAATTAAGTGCACCTGCTGCTTTCTTGGGATCTGTAACAACCGGTATGAGAAGATGAGGTATTCCGTTATATACACCCAGCTCAACCTGCTTCGGATCAACCATTATAAGCTTAACCTCATCAGGTTTTGCTTTATAAAGAATACTCATAATAAGCGAATTAATAAGTACCGATTTACCGGAACCCGTTGCACCTGCTACAAGAAGGTGAGGCATCTTTGCTATATCCGCAACAACAACCTGACCGCTTATATCTTTACCTACCGCAAATGAAAGCTTGGACTTCATCTTTTTAAATGCATCGGATTCAAGAAGCTCTCTGAACATAACCGAGGTACTTTCCTTGTTCGGAACCTCAATACCTATGGCAGCCTTGCCCGGTATAGGAGCTTCTATTCTTATATCAGCCGCAGCAAGATTAAGTTTTATATCATCAGCAAGGTTTACTATCTTACTAACCTTTACACCCCGTTCCGGCTGAAGCTCGTATCTTGTTACGGAAGGTCCGCAGCTGTAATCGGTAACTGTTACGTTTACACCGAAGTTTTCAAGGGTTGTTTTAAGCTTTTGAGCGGTTTCTCTTATGGAAGCGTCATTACTCTTTCCGCCTGCCTTGCCCATTTTAAGCAAATCAAGTGATGGATATTTATATTCCCCTCCGCCAATTACCATATCACCGTTAGGAATATCAAATGACTCTTCTTTTTTGTCATTCGACTTGTTCTTTGTTTCATCTGTACCGCTTGTCTTAACGGTTTTACTTTCATTATTAAGCGGTTTGGATATAACACCGTCCTCAAATTTAATTTCATTTTCAGGTCTTGCCGATGCAGCGACTCCCGATAATTCATTTGCTATGGCATCTCTTTCGACAAGCATCTCCTGATTGGATTCTTTGGTCTTTTTTCTTCTTCTTTTAACAGGCTTAAGTTCCGTAACAGTCTCTTCGCTTTCCGCTTCACTAAACAAATCCGAAGATTCTTTTGCCATAGGAACATCAAAGAAATCCCTTGCTTTATTTACACCTGTGTAAGAAGTGTCATAAGAAGATTTTGCGAATTCGTTACTGTCAAGCTCAAGTCTGTCGCTTGGTTTTAATTCATGAATCTCTTCATTTTTAACGATTCTGTTTTTCTTCTTCTTTCTTGCTTTCTTATCTTCATCGGATTCAAGGACCTTAATCTTATTAAGCATATTTTCGCCGTTGTTAAGATTATTGTTTCTTATATCCGAAAGTTCTTCAAAATCAAACTCATCATCGAAATCATCGTCATCGATATGAGGCTTATACTTAAGCATTTCTATAATGGAAACATCAAGTACAACAATTATTCCTATAATTATAAGTAAAGCGGTAACTATTATCGATCCCGTAAGACCTATAAGCTTATACATAAGAATAAGCAATCCTCCGAGTATCGCACCGCCGCCTTTTTTATCATTGGCGCCCGCATTATACAAGGTCTTAACCGATGCTGTATCAAGTTCATTTAACATCTGACATATAAATGCAATCGCTACAAGAAATATTGATACACAAACCACACGCTTTACAAGCTTCTTTTGTGCTCCGTTCGATAATAAAAATGCCGCAGTAAAGAATATGTATACAGGTAAAATATATGCTATGCTTCCGAACAATCCAAACAGGATATTTGAAAAGAATCTTCCTATCGGACCGCACCAGCCGAAATTACTGAGCAGTAAGAAAACAGATACTGCAAGATAAACAAAAAAATAAATTTCATTTCTTCTCGGATTATATTCCTTTTTTGTGTTACGTCCACCGGCATTTCCCTGCCTGTTATTAACGGTCTTTCTGCGGGTTGTGGTACTGCTTGTGTTTCTTCCCGTATTAGCCATGTCTATTTCTCCTTATCTATATGTAAAGCCATTTTGATAAATAGCTTCTTAATCTATATGTAGAGCCATTTTTTCAAATGGCTTTTTAGTAGTTTTCATACTGATTCATTTTACTATTTTTCTTCTCATTTATCAAGTCATATAAGCAATTAAGAGCACTATTTATTCCCCCGACCCGGTCAATTATTCCTTTTTCAACCGCAACGGCTCCGACAAGCATTGTTCCTATGTCTTTGGCAAGCTCGGTAGTGTTAAACATAAGTGCTTTGAAGTCATCTTCACTTACCGAACTGTGGTTTGAAGTAAAGTCGATAATTCTATCCTGCATTCTTTGTATATAATCAAAATCCTGCTTAACACCAAGCACTGTATCATTAAATCTTATAGGATGAACAACCATGGTTGCCGTCGGAACTATATAAGATACGTCTCCTGAAACAGCAAGCGGCACACCTATGGAATGACCGCCTCCCAAGACCAGGCAAACCTTAGGTTTGCTTAAAGAAGCAATCATTTCTGCTATCGCAAGTCCTGCTTCAACATCTCCACCCACAGTATTTAAAAGGACCATAAGTCCGTCAATGTTTTCATTATCCTCAACGGCTGCAAGCTGAGGTAAAATGTGTTCGTATTTTGTTGTCTTTGTGTTACTTCCCAGTGTTTCATGACCTTCTATCTCTCCTATTATATTTAAAAGATGTATCTTTTGACGATATTTATTGTTTGCAAGTGTTATCTGACCATAGTCTTCTATAAGCTGTGATCTTTTTTCATTTATATTTGTTCCGTTTGATTTTTCCACATCATTACTTTTATCCTGATACATATATGCCTCCATATGAAAAATATACATATATTATGGAAGTTTTTATGTATTTTTATACAAATTTCAGACTGAATTAACTGTATATTTTTGGTAATTATATAAAAAATTTTAATTTTTATGCAATATTTGAAAAATTTACTGGATTTTTTGTATATTATGCTGTATAATGACCATAGATTGAGAAATTCAATATGGGTGTTATTAAATGAAAAAGGCTCTGGTCAGAATGTATGGGGAATTCGGACTAAAGTCTTTTTTTCATTCATATTTTAAAACCATATCAGAAAAAACAAAAAAAGTGCCGATGGAATTAATTCCACCGGCACTTTTTTTATTGGATATTATATTACATATTAATTACTATCTCACTTGTATCAGCAAGCTCTTCGAACGGTATGTAATTTGACTCCATAGCCTTACCGTTTACAAGAACTTCCTTATAACCGCTCTCTTTTCCGTCAGGATTATTTACAACGATATGAAGCTTCTTGCCTCTGTAATCCTTGTTCATCTCAAAGCTCTTCCACTCTGAAGGAATTGAAGGAGCAAGTTTAATTCCGTAGAAGTCAGGTCTTAAACCAAGTATACCCTCTACGCAACCAACCATAACGGTTGAAGCGGTTCCCGTAAGCCAATGTACATGTGAACGTCCGGCAAACGGACTGTCATTACTTTCTGTAAACTGACCGTGGCAATATGGCTCAAGCTTTCTTATCTCAGCCTTGTCATTCATTGCAGCAGGTGAGCTTTCGGTAAAGTACTCAAATGCTCTGTTACCATGACCCATAAGTGACTCAGCAAGGATTATCCAACCCTGAGTCTGTGAGAATATACCACTGTTTTCCTTTGTACCCGGATTGAACAAAAGCATAAGCGCACCGTCAAATGCATGCTCGATATAAGGCGGATCCATAAGCTTAACGCCGTATGGTGTATTTAATATACTATGTACAGATTCAAGTGACTTTTCAGCCTGTTCTTTAGTAGCAAGACCGCTTATTACGCCCCATGACTGAGGATTAAGCCACATTGATGCTTCCTTATCATTCTTTGAACCTATAACCTGTCCGTTCTCAGTAAATCCGCGAACATATCTGTCCTCATCCCAGCACTTATCCTGAAGAACGGTACCGAGTGCAGTCTGAATATCATCAAGGTATTTGATATATTCATCGTCATTCTTCATCTGTGCAAATCCCTTAAGAACAGTCATTGCATAATAAAGCTGCATTGCAACGAAGGTTGACTCACCCTTCTTACCGAGTCTTAAGCAATCGTTCCAGTCTGCATGAAGTCCGGCAGGCATATTGTGATTGCCGAGTCTGTTCATTGAGAAATCAATAGCTCTCTTAAGATGCTCGTATACTGTTCCCTCACCGCCGTTTGCAAATACTATTACCTCATCGATAAAATCAACATTACCGGTCTCGGCAATATACTTATAAACTGTAGGGAATAACCAAAGTGCATCATCTGCTCTGTAAGCAGGATGTCCTGTAGCTCTTACATATGACTCATCATCAGGAGTATCCTCATGACCTGCATTGTGATTGAACTTAACAAGAGGAAGTCCACCACCGTTATCAACCTGAGCTGAAAGCATAAATCTAATCTTTTCAAGAGCCATTTCAGGTGCAAGGTGAATTACACCCTGTATATCCTGAACCGTATCTCTGTAACCGTAACCGTTTCTTAACCCGCAATATGAGAATGATGCTGCTCTTGACCATATAAAGGTCATGAAGCACTGATAAGCATTCCAAGTATTAATCATTGCATTAAATGCTTCACTCGGAGTTTTAACCTGAAGATGGTTAAGCTTACTATGCCAATATTCCTTTAACTCTGCGATTTCATCAACAGACTTCTTTGCAACATCACTGTATGATGCCATAATCTCATCAGCTTCGTTATCTTCTTTCATACCGAGAACAAAAGCAAATTCCTTTGATTCTCCCGGCTTAAGAGTAATCTTTGTCTCCAAAGCTCCGCATGCATTGATATTATAATTAAGCTTATTTCCGCAATTACCGTTTTCAACAGCTACAGGATTTGCATAAGAATGATATCTTCCGAGGAATTCTTCCTTATCACCGCAGTAGCTAGCTACGTCAGCACCTACAAGACCGAAAACTCTGTTTACAACCTTGCTGTCATTTACAGCATTATTCTTTACATTTTCATTTATAACTTGCTTAATTCTGTTATTTACAAAATAAGTCTTGGTAATAAACAATGTATACTGAAGATTTACCTGATCCTGCTCATAATTATTATCGTTGGTAAACTCGCAATAACCGAATACTGAAAGGTCTCTTTCTTCATTTGAATTATTGGTAAGCTTTACCTTCCATACTTCATGAGTCTTATCAAGCGGAACATAATAAAGTGCTTCAGAATCAATTCCGCTGTATGAAGCCTTTATATTGGTATATCCTGTACCATGGTGGCACTCACTCTTATATACGTCAAGAGGCTTGCCTACAGGCTGCCATGATGCAGACCAAAAATCCGCTGTCTTATTATCTCTAATATAGATATATCTTCCCGGCTGGTCAAAATTATTAAATACATATCTGATAATTCTGCCGTTTGCACCGGACTTTACAAAACTGTAACCACCCGCATTGTTGGATATTATAGCACCATATTCCGGTGAGCCAAGATAATTGGCCCAAGGTGCCGGAGTGTCAGGTCTGTCTATAACATATTCCTTGTTTGCTTCGTCAAAATATCCAAATCTCATACACTATTTCCTCCAGGATTATTCTGCATCTTTAAGACTAAGGCTAATCTTGCCCATTCTGTCAATGTCAAGAACCTTAACTCTTACTTCATCACCGATATTCACAACATCTTCTACCTTAGCAACTCTCTGCTCGGAAAGCTTTGAAATGTGAATAAGTCCGTCCTTGTTTGGTGAAAGCTCAACAAATGCACCAAAGTTCATTATTCTTACAACCTTACCTTCATAAGTCTTTCCAACCTCGATAGGATCAACGATTGAACGAATAATCTTAACTGCCTTATCAATTCCTGCCTGCTCAACGCCACAGATTGATACTCTTCCGTCATCATCAATGTCAATCTTAACACCTGTTTCTTCAATGATATTATTGATGGTCTTTCCACGCTGACCGATAATCTCACCGATTTTCTCAGGATCAACAGTAAGCTGAACAATCTTAGGTGCAAGCTCACTTACAGTCTCTCTTGGTGCTGAGATTGCAGGCTTCATACAAGTATCCATGATAAACATTCTTGCTTCACGGCATCTTGCAATTGCACCCTCAACTATAGGTCTTGTAAGACCATGAATCTTGATATCCATCTGGATTGCAGTAATACCTTCGGTAGTACCTGTAACCTTGAAGTCCATATCTCCGAAGAAATCCTCAAGACCCTGAATATCAGTCAAAAGGATATAATCATCATCAGTTTCACCTGTAACAAGACCACATGAAATACCTGCTACCATTTTCTTTATAGGTACACCGGCAGCCATAAGTGACATACATGATGCACAAGTTGAACCCATGGATGTTGATCCGTTTGACTCAAATGTCTCTGAAACAGCACGGATTGCATATGGGAATTCTTCTGTTGAAGGAAGAACTGGAAGCAATGCTCTCTCAGCTAATGCACCGTGACCGATTTCACGACGTCCTGGTCCTCTTGAAGGCTTTGTCTCACCTACTGA
>JAFSZR010000233.1 GCA_017459135.1 Lachnospiraceae bacterium
AGCACCTTTATTACTTCATCATAATCATAATCGGAAAAAGCCTCTACATATATTCTGCCGTACTCACGCCTTACTTCAAATTCGCCATAAGGCTTTAAGCGGTTACGCATACGCTTACACATGGCTTCCTCAAACACATAACGGTTTTTGCCTTTTGTACCTATCTCTGCATACTTTATCAAAAAAACTTTATATTGCATCTTATAATCTCCACTTTCTAACTTTCATTAACAGAAGGTTCTTTATCTTGTATATCTTCTTAAAACAGGCAGTAACTCGCCTATTGTTTTAATTGCATAATCAATCTGTTCTATGGTGTTATCCTCACAGAAGCTGAATCTTAATGTAGATTCAAGTCTCTCCTGCGGAAGCTTGATTGCCTTTAACACGCTGCTTACATGAGGCTTATTGGACGAACATGCTGATCCTGCCGATACATAAATTTCCTTATCCTCAAGAGAATGAAGCATAACCTCACTTCTTACTCCGACAAAGCTTACGCTTGCAATATGTGGTGCAGCACCCGAATTATCAAATACATTTTCAAATGCGGTTACACCTGACAAAAATCTTTCCTTTAAAGCTTTTATATGTTCCATCTTAGTCTCATTATCTTTATACATTAATTCTGCCGCAAGACCGAGTCCCGCAATGGCAGGTACATTTTCCGTACCGGAGCGCATAGCCTTTTGCTGTCCTCCGCCGTGTATAATCGGTCTTACCAAAAGCTTATCTTTTATATACAAAACACCGGAGCCCTTCGGTCCGTGTATCTTATGTCCGCTTATACTCAAAAGATCAACTCCAAGCTTTTTCGGTGAAAATCTTATCTTACCGAAGGCCTGAACCGCATCCACATGATAAACTATATTATCATTATAATCTTTTATTATCTTTGAAATCTCTTCAATCGGCTCGATGGTTCCTATCTCGTTATTTACAAACATTGTTGAAACAAGAATCGTATCTTCTCTTAATGCAGATTTTAATTCGTCTAAATCAAATACTCCTTTTTCATCAACGCCTATATAAGTCACCTCAAAGCCTTCTTTTTCAAGAAACTCCATGGTGGCACTAACCGATGCATGCTCGATTCCCGAGCAAACTATATGCTTACCCTGTCTTCTTTTTGCAAGAGCAGTTCCGATTATCGCAAGATTATTGCTTTCCGTTCCGCCCGATGTAAATACAAGCTCCTTTTCCTGACATTTAAGCTCCCTGGCAAGCTTTGATGCTGCTTCTTTTATATATTTTTCAGCTATTACACCTTTCATATGAAGGGATGACGGATTACCGTAATCCTCTCCCATCACCTTAACCATAAGTTCTCTTACTTCGGGAAATACCGCAGTTGTTGCGGCATTATCAAAATAACATTCCATTTTTTAACCTCTTTTTTACTCGTCTATTTCAAACATAATTATCGAAAGCGTTGTAAGTCCCGCCGTTTCGGTTCTTAAAATCCTGTTTCCGAGTGTAATGCATTTTGCACCGATTTCTTCGCAGGCTTCCACCTCTTCTTTTGCAAAACCTCCCTCGGGACCTATAAATATTCCGAGACTTTTTATGCCTTTAACAGTTTTTATGACCTCTCTTGAATACTCCATCCCCTTTGCTTCCTCGTAAGGGATAATATTCATTTCAAGAGCCCCGGCATATTTTAGTGCTTCCTTAAAGCTCATAAATTCTTTAACCTTCGGGATAATACCTCTTCCCGACTGCTCCGCGGCCGACTTCGCTATAGCATTATATCTTTCAAGTTTTTTTACAGCTTTTTTATCATCTATCTTAACAATAGTCCTTTTTGTCATAACCGGTATTATCTCATAAACACCGAGTTCAACAGCCTTTTGAATTATAAGTTCAAGCTTATCCGACTTCGGCATTCCCTGAAATAAAGTAATCTTGCAGCTTAATTCTGCGGCGTTTTTGATAATATCTTCAATATCTGCAATAACCATTTCAGATGATATACTTGAAATCTTACAAAAATAATCAGTTCCTTCTCCATCACTTATGGTTATGCTTTCTCCGACTTTAAGCCTCAAAACATTTTTTATATGATTTACATCATCACCGGTTATATTAATTGATTTGTCAGCATTTAGACAAATACTTTTGTCAACGTAAAATCTGGACATTTTATATCCCTTTTCTCTTAATAAAAATCTCAATCGACTTTTTCTAAAAAAAATAATATGGCTGTCAAAAAAACAACAGCCATATTATAACATAACTTATTTTAATAAAAAACCATATTTTTTAATTTTTTACTGCTTTTCCTTTGCCTGTTCTATCTCATTTTTAGCGACCTCATCAGGGGCCTGCTCATATCTGGCAAATTCGTAGGAAAAGACTCCGCTTCCTCTTGTCATTGAATTGAGTCTTGTATCATATTCGTAAAGCTCAAGATAAGGAATATCCGCAACTATCTCCTGCATTCCTCCGTCTATAGGATTCATACCTAAAACTCTTGCTCGACGTTTATTCAAATCGCCCATTACGTCTCCGGTATAATTATCCGGGACAACAACCTTAAGCGTTGCATACGGCTCAAGAAGTACAGGTTTGGCATCCATAAAGCCCTTCTTAAATGCCTGCTCGGTAGCAACCTTAAATGCAAGCTCGGAAGAATCAACCGAATGATAACTTCCGTCATATAAAGTAACCTTAACGCCCGTTACCGGATAGTTAGCCAACGGTCCGCTCTTAACAGATTCAACAACACCTTTTTCAACAGCCGGGAAATAGTTTTTCGGAACAGCACCGCCGACTACGGTCTGTTCAAATATGTAAGGTGTTTCCATATCTTCGGACGGCTCAATAATAATCTTTACATGTCCGTATTGTCCATGGCCTCCGGATTGCTTTTTATACTTGAATTCTGTATCAACTTTCTTTCTTATGGTCTCTTTAAATGCAATTCTCGGACGCATAAGCTCTATCTCGACTTTATATTTTTCCTGTAATATACTCTGAACAACCTCAAGCTGCTGACCGCTTATTCCGTAAAGAAGTGTCTGACCGTTTTCACTGTCATTTACCTGTTTAAGAGTAAGATCTTCCATCATAAGCTTGGCAAGTGCCTGTGAAATCTTATCCTCATCACCCTTCTTTTTAGCGGTATATCTTCTGTAAACATATGGCTTTGATATGGAAGCTCTAAGATAGGTAACAGGATTCTTTCTTGTCGAAAGTGAATCCGTGGTCTGACTTACGGCAAGCTTTGCCAAAGCGCCTATATCACCGGCATGAAGCTCAGGTACTTCTTCAACCTTATTTCCGCAAATCACATAAAGCTTACCCAGCTTCTCATCAGCATCACGATGATAATTAAATAAAACATCATCAGCCTTAAGTACACCCGAATTTACTTTTATAAGCGAATATTTACCGATATACGGATCGGCAATAGTTTTAAATATATATGCAGACTTTGCTTTTGCGAAATTATAATCTGCTTCGAACACTTCGTTGTTCGTAGTATTGATACCTGCACATTTACACTTATCAGGACTTGGGAAATATTTGATGATATCAGCCATAAGAGTATACATACCTCTTGCAAGCGTATTTGATCCCATAAGAACAGGAACAACGGAACCGTCACAAACACCCACACGAAGTGCCTGACGAATCTCATCATCAGAAAAAGTATCACCTTCAAAATATCTCTCAAGATACTCCTCGCTTGTCTCCGCAACAGCCTCAAGAAGCGCATCACGACAAATATTTAAGTTTTCATACGAATAATCAGGCACATCAAACTTATCTACAGTACCATGATTGTTCCATCTTTTTGCTTTTTGCTGAATAACGTTGACATAACCGACAAATTGCTCATTTTCACGAATCGGAAGATGGAAAGGCGCTATCTTCTTTCCATAGAGTTCCTGAAGCTCCTGAACGACTTTTCTGAAGCTTGCTTTATCAATATCCATATCGGATACAAAAAACATTCTAGGCAGTTTTCTCTTTTCGCACAAATCCCATGCACGCTTTGTTCCCGCCTCAATTCCAGCTTTACCGGATATGACGATAATCGCAGCATCCGCAACCGATACCGCTTCTTCTGCTTCCCCCACGAAATCAAAGAAGCCGGGAGTATCAAGGAGATTTACCTTGTAGCCTTCCCACACAATCGGTACAACAGACGTCTTAAGCGAATTTTTCCTTTTAATCTCTTCCTTGTCATAATCGCTGATCGTATTTCCCCCATCTATGGTTCCCATACGTTTAGTCATACCGGATAGGTATGCAACAGCTTCAACAAGCGAAGTTTTACCGCAGCCACCGTGTCCCAAAAGGACAACATTACGAATCTTGTCCGTAGTAAATACGTTCATGAAACCACCCCCATTTAATTTAAAAATATACATATATTTTACATCATAAAGTGGTTTCACTCAATACCTAATTAACAATCCGACACTGTTTTTTATCTTGGTCAATACAACCGTACCCGATGTCCGTTTTCGTCACTCACTCACGTCCCAGGCGACTCAAATATAAGCTATAAACAACTCCGACAATTATTGTTACAATTACGTAAGCCCAGTCACCGATATTTGTATCCGCGCCGTAAAGTGAAAGCGCATCTACCATGGAATGAGCTATAATACATGGTATAATGCTTCCGCTTACATAACAAACCATCGTAAACACAAATCCCCAGCTTATCGCAAAAATGACCTGCATAAATGTTTCAAAGTTTGCCTGCCCTGCAAACAGATTAATGATATGTCCAATTCCGAAGGTTAATGCCGATACGATAATGGCAACCGATGTCTTCCCGTTACCGAGCATCGCTCTAAATAAAAATCCTCTGAATATCATTTCCTCAACATATCCGACAAGAATCATGGACAACGTTGCAATCACCAAAGCAGTTTTGCTATACGAAAGAGAAAAACCGTCCCAGATATTTCCCATTGCTATAATCCACATAGGAATAAAGAGCAGGCATTTTTTCATGTTTTTAGGCACGCCTTTAAGACCATACTTTTCTTCCAAATGATTTGATTTTACAAAAATGGTAATACCTGCTGAAAATACAATTAACGCCACCAACGTCCATATACTGTCATTGCCGAGTTCTCCCTTTAATGAAGACAATACAACACAATATAAAACAATCCACAATACAGCAAACAATATTTCTTTTTTCTCATATAATTTACGCATATTATTTTCCTTTCTTGGAAGCTACCATTCCGTTAAAAACATTTTCAAACATCTTCTTACACTGTTTCTCATCATACTCCATGGAGTTATTGGCAAGCATACTCGCTAACCCGTGTGCAACACAAAAAAATGTCAGAAACATTTCTCTTGCAACACTTTTATCAACCTCAAGTCCATTCGACATGATATCAATAATATCCGACAACTCCGGATCGCTCATTAAAACACCTATATTTTTATCTCCAAAGCTGTCTGTCTGAAACAAAAACCTAAAGAGATTTTTCTCCTCATATCCAAACCTGACATAATTAAGTCCAAGCTCCAGCATGGGATTATTATCTTTTTTAGGCATAATATATTCCGTATGATATTTATCGGCTATTTCATAGGCAGCCTCTTTTATTTCATCAACCGTTTTAAAACTATATAAAACAGGCTGAGTGGAACAACCTAAATATTCTGCAATTGCCCTTGCATTTAAGCTTTCATATCCGCTTCTTCTTATCACTTCAAAAGAAGCTTCGGCAACCATTTCCTTTGTAACTTTAGTTCTTGGCGGCATAGCTTACTCCTTTTATAATTTTTGTTATATAACACATGTTATATATCATTATAAACTAATTAATTATTTTGTCAAGAAAAAAACAGACTCAGTTTACATACCAAGCCTGTTTTGATTTTACATTCACACCTGCCACAATCGCATGATATAAGAGGATAATTACATTACCCTCTTATATCATGCAGTCCTATTTTCCAAACAATCCCTTCTTTTCGTAAGGCTCACTGTCCAATGAAATAAATGTATATCCCATTTCCTCTATAGCCGCTTTAAGTTTATTTTCATCCGGCTCATCTTCCGTAATAAAGCTTGCACTCGCTTCTTTATGTGATGCCTTTACCTTTTTCGCATCCGGAATAATCTTTCTGATTGCTTCACAGGCATGCGCCTCACACATTTTACACATCATACCCTCAATTTTAACTGTTGTTTTAATCATTTTTACCTTAATCTCCTATCATGTTTTTTATAGTATTCAGATTTATTTTTGTACATTTTAGACTCCGCAGAAACAATTATATTGTTTATATCCGCATTATTTCGGTACAATATTCAAATCCAATAGCAACATTATATCCTGCTTCTTCTATTTTGTTATTCAGTTTTTTAATTTCTTCTATAAGCTTTTGTATTATTTAGTTCATGATGACCGTTTACATCCATATAAATGCAGCATAACGAATCATTGCAAATGCAAAACATACTCCATTGACTTATATCGTTTCTCTTTATCTTTAAATCCAACCTTTTTATATATCGGATATCCCTCACCTGTCGCACTAAGGTCGATTCTTCCGAGTCCAATATTTTTGCCGTACTCTACCAGATTTTGCATAAGCTTTGTACAAAGTCCCTGTCCCCGATATTCATGCTCGGTATATACACTCAAAACATCCGCATAAAGTCCGTTAAGCAAAATCGAATTAGCCGGCATCTCAATTATATGAAGATATGCAACCGATACAATCTTCTCGCCGTCTCTTGCAACAAATGCCACAAGTTCACTTCCGAGCTTTCGTTCGAAATAATCCGGCAGTTGCTTTTCCATTCCTTCCTTTTCACGCTCGGAAACCGAACCGAAATCATCTATCATATATGCAATTCTTAATCGAATCAATTCATCTATATCATTTTTATTAGCTCGATCAAATACAATACTCATATTCTTCTCCTACTGTTTTGTAATTTTTATAACAGCCTTGGCATCCTTTCCGCTGCCCGAAATGCTTTCAACCTTAATCGAATAGCCAAATTCTTCTCCGTTATCAAACTTATCATCCTTAAAGAATTCACCGTATTTTTGAACCGTAAATTCATCCCCTGCCTTAAAGAAGTCCTCAGGCATTATTTCTGTTCTGTCAACACTATAAGGATTTGTAAATGTATTTGTTCCCCCTGCCTGAATAAGCTCAAGATTATAATATCCTGTTTCTTTAAAGTCATTTGCATAATGTATTGTTCCAATCGGGCAAGGTGTCATATCCGGATAATCATTTGATACATAATCACGATATTCCATACGTGCATCCACGTGATAAATCCTTACACCGTTTACATCTCCGATTCCGAAGCTTTCTGCATCATACTGATTTACGCCTGTCGGAGTAAACAAATCAACCAGCATATACTCTGAGAATGGATTTGACATATCGTCGCCGGCTGCAGGAATAACTATCGAATCACCCGTTTCGGCAAAGGAGCCTATTTCGATTTCAACAGATTCTCCCGATTTTAAACCGCTTACCATCTGAGGATCTATCCAGCCTACGGAATATTTTGAATAAGGATTCCAGTCACCGAAGCTTCCGGACTGCATGTCATATCCTCCAACTGCATCGCGTCCGCTATAGGTAACATCATAATAATCAATAAGTCCAAGACCGTGACTGAACTCATGGATCAGCGTATTGTCCTCAAAATGACTTGAGTTCATATTTACATAACCATTAACTCCTGGCATGGAAGAATCACCGGCAAGTTCATTTCCATATG
>JAFSZR010000234.1 GCA_017459135.1 Lachnospiraceae bacterium
AAACAATCATAAATATAATAAAAGGCATAATCAGAGACACTTCAACGATTGTACTTCCTTTGTTTTCAATAAGTTTATTTTTTAATCTATCATCCACTATGTCAGCCCCCTTTTATTCTCCAGAACACCTGCTGCATCCCGGCAGTTCCCCAACATCGCTCAATTTAACCCTGTAAACAGTACGCTTTAGTCCGCTGCAGTTTTTATTTGAATGATACCGTCTTCCTTCATCCGTTACATATACCGTATCACCGCATTTGTTACCGCAAAACTCGCATGCAGTATATCCGTTTGCTTTGGCCGACTGACATGAAGCAGTATGTATGGATAGTTTCAAATGCGTACAATTTCTGCTTTCATGATACACATCCCTGTTATCCGTTATGTACACATAACGGTCCTCATCCTTACACTCTTCCCGTCCTTTATTTTCTCCTTCTCCTATATACGCCCGCTGTTTTATGACTATTTGCTTTTTCTTTGCAAGCTTCGGAATAAACGGAATATCAATATTAAGGTTATAATTTACATGCAGCACCACATAATCTTTTCCGTCTCTTCCGACGGTACCTAAAAAATCAATGCCGTTTATACCACCCTCGACGCTTTTTTCCACAAGTTCCTTATTGTCTATATAGCCGGGCAAGACTATTCTTGGTAAATAAGTATCAACATCTGAAACATACGCATATTCCGCCATATATTCCGCCGTTTCCACAGCCGCTTCATATATAACTCCCTCGGCAAGTTTACATCTGCACATACAGAATACGGCAAGCATTGCAAAGAGGAATATCGGCATTATAAGCGTTGCCTCAACAACCGCACTGCCTTTATTTTTTTCACTATGTTTATTATAAAAAGCTTTATGCTTTACAATTATATTTTTCATACGCATTTCCATCCAAGACGAGTAAAAGAAGACAACCACATCAATTAAAAATATGACTTTTGTTTTAACACCCTCTGCCTCCTTGGCATGCACCCGGAGAGGATTTTTCTTTTGGGCAAAGACAGAGGATATTAAAGCAGAAGCCATATTAATATCCGCCGCTTATGTTAAAATCAAATATACTGTCAGAGCTTTCTATACTTACATCAACGGTAAGTCCCACAGCCGCATTTTCCATCTTGAAATCAGGGTATATCCTCCTTGCGTTAAGCTGCATGACATCAAGCATTCTTCTATATGATGCATCCATATCAAGTGCCATTAAGATAAGCAGATAATCCTCGTAACTCATACCCTTTCCTTCACCGTTTTGTTTTTCTTTCAGACTGCTGCTAAGGTGATTTATATCGGTCTTCCAGTTACTGTTACTCTTTTTAAACTCACATTTTTTTCCGTCAAGAAGTATTCTTACATCGGAGAGTGCTTCGGCATAAGACCAGCACCCCGCTATAAGATACTTTAAAATAGGTTCGGGAACGGCGGTTGCAAAACTAAGTGAATAAGCAATTTCTTTAACCCGCGTCATCCTTGCGGTGTCAGATAAAAGATATGTAAAATTAATCGGAAACCTTATTACACAGATTCTGTTAACGGCCTTTTTTAAATTAAGATAATCTGAAGATTTCCCACATGCCAGATATTCAAGTTCAAACTTGAAAACCGTATCTTCATTTTTATCTTGATTTACCGCACTGTTAAAAACTTCTCTTGCATATGCAAGTCCGCATCCGGCTTCTATTATCGAATTATTCCATGCCGTATTTTTCTTTAAATCTTTTTTTAATCTGCTATAGCTGTTAAAACTGTCATTTAGATTGTTAAAATCAGCACCTGCAGACAATTTCCAGGACGGACACTCCGACAAATCTACAATATCACTGCTTATCTTCAAATCTTCCGGGGCTACAAAAAACAATATCCCAACCTTCCCGATGTTTTTCGTAAACCTTCGCGGATCATCCTCCTTTTTCTTTATTGTTTTGTTGTTATCTCCATCCGGGTCGTTTCCCTGATTCGTCAATTCCGACCCATCCGAAGGTGAATTGTTTTCTGCAGTTTCATTGTTTGCGTTTATATCGACATCCATTTTCTCCAATATTTTTTCATCCATTACGGCATCCTTGCCACCGGTCTTTGACATGATGGCATCTCCCGTATAATCCAACGCCGCATATGCGGCATAATCTTCTATCTGTGATTTCAAAGCTTCACAATTATTATCTGTCAGCAAATCAAAATCCGTTATAGCCACATAAGCAAGATTCTGACCGTAATCAAGATTATCCTTTACGCTGTCACCAAAAAATTCTTCAACCGCCGCTTCACCCCGACCATAATCCGTTTTGTCGAAGAGAAGAATATGATAATGTTCGAATATATAACTGTTATATTCCGACTTAATATCCGAAATGGCAGAATCGACAGCCATACATGCTCTTGCTTTAGCAGTATAAAATTTGCATATTCTGACTGCGAACAACCCCAGCAACAAAAGGGCGCTCAATATAAGGCTCAAAAAAACGGTTATTTGTCCTTTATTATTCATACTTTCCTCCCGACAATCTTTTGTGATATATCTTTTTTTGTAGTAGTTAATTACAGAATTTTAAAATAAATTGAATACAATAAAATGAACATTACTTAATAGATTTTCTTTGCATCTTTATTTATGGACTTCCAGATATTATTGACAAGACTTTCTATCTGATCCTTAAAAATAGCCACCATAGCTATCAGAACCACGATTATCAATATTACCTCCACAACGCCCATACCGTCTTCTTCGTTTATAAACCTTTCAAAACCACTCATTCATAAATCCTCCTTTCTTATATACCGACAAACGCAGGAAACATTATTATTACAATCACCACAGCCATCAGAATAATCATCGGAAACAGAAGTTTTGTAGATGCCCTTTCGCCTTTCTTCTTGGCATTCTCTTTTCTGACTTCCATAGCCTCCCTAACCTCATCAGCCATAATAGTTCTAAGATCCCCGGTTCCCATCCTCAGGTTCTGACTAATATGACTCATCAATCGGTTATATACCGGAATTCCGATTCTTATTCCAAGCTCCTCATATGCCGTGGCTTCATCATATCCGGCTTTAATCTGATTAACGGTGAATTCCAGCTCACGGGTTAGTATATTATTATCAGCATCTGCGATAATACTTATAAAACAATTCCTTATATTCATACCCGAACCAATCAAAAGACTGATTCTGTTAACAAACGACGGATAAAGAAATTCAAGCACACATTCTCTGTTTCTTTTCTTTTTGCTCAAAGAATTATTTGAGAATACTATCGTAAACGTACACATGACAATTCCCAAAAAGAAAAGCTTTTTATAAGAATTATTATCCATTTTACTTATACTTATTTTATTACCGTTTATTTCATCGGGGATTTCAAAACTCGAATCATTTCGGCTGTTTGTTTCTATCTGCTTTAATACAACACTGATTTCGTCGCTTAATTCCTCCGGCTTTTTACATGGAACAAGAACCAGATTATAGGTAAACTTTGCCGTAAAATCCAAATACATTATTTCCGCCACGAGATTAACTTCAGTTTCATGCCTTAATTCTTCAAGATTTACTCTGCCCGAAGGAAGAATATATTCCGGATAATCACTTTCCCAGCTTATATCAAACCTACCGTCCTTATCGGTTACCGGCAAATTCAAATCACCGCTTATATGCTGCAAATCCTCATTATTTCCCAATATGTCACTTTTTAACCCGTTAAATACTTTATCTGCTTCTTCATAAAATTCATCAGCGGTATACTCTCTCGGATATACCGAAAGCTCGTACTCCCGTTGATTATCAGGTTCACCCACGTAGATTTTTGTTATGCTGATTTCGTCATCATAACCGCCTCGTTTTATAACATTTGAACCCTCACCTTTATTAAATTGTCTGTAACCGTAAAGAAGCAAACAGGCCAAATTTATTACAAAAATAACAACCATACATATTGAAATAATTTTCGTATAGTATTGTCTGCATATCTCATCAAGCTTTGAATCGGATACAACATGTATTTTTCGTAAGTCAGTTTTGGTTTTGTTCAAATCAAAGAATCGTTTTAAATACATAAATATACATAAACTAAGCCTGTCAGAAAGTTTCTTATATTTACTGAAATGCTTCCTGCTAATCAGTGCCAGCATAAGAAATATAATTATGATAATCAAATTAATAATCAACATTTTCTATACCTCAATTTTTACTATTTTATCTATAGCCGCGCCTGCTGCCATTACAATTAAAAAGCCGGCAGCCATAACAATATTCCCGAGCGTGCTCTCATAAATCACATTCATATAGCCCTTGTTCGTAAGCTTCATGTAAAGAACTATCAAAAAAGGCATCATAAGCATTATTTTTCCTTCAAGTTTTTTTGCGGATATAACAGTTTCTATCTCTTCTTCAACCATATATTTTTCGCTTAAGTTACTTACGGTCTGACGTATAACACCCACCATATTTCCGCCGTAAATCTTTGTTGTTGAAATAAGCTTCGCAAAATCCTTTATATCTCCCACGTCGCTCCTTAACGCAAAATCACTTAAAAGCTCCTCCACTCTTTTATTGCACTCAATTCCGTTAATAATAATCTTTAATTCATCTGTAATATACCGATATCCGATGCCGCTTTTCATAAGATCACGGTACGCTTTATAAAAAGCTGTTTCAAGAGAACAACCCGCATTGAGATTGCCCGAAAGAGAGGTAATCATGTCCTTGAATTCCACTGCAAGTCTCTTTTTTCTTTCGGTCAAAAAAATTCTTCCGTCTCTTTTCCATAAGTAATATCCTAACGGCAAAACAAACAACGAAAATAATAATTTTCCGAAAAACAGATATCCGACAAGAATACTCATACAGACGATTTTTGCCGTTTCCGTAATCATCCAACGCTTATCAGGTTTAAACTTTCTGTAATCCATCCTGCGACTCCTTATAAAGCTCATACAATCCGGCATTCATCAGCTTGTCCGTATTTATCAGATCATTTATTTTTCTGAGTGACCCTCTGATTCTTTTGCCGACTTCTTTTGTTTCAACAAATTCATATAATTTATTCAATTCTATTTCACCCATTTTTACCCTAAGCACCTCACTTATCTCCAATACTTTTCTACTCTTATCACGCATTCGTCCAAGATGTATAATTATGTCCACAGCCGATGCGATCTGCATTCTGACGGCGGCAAGAGGTATGTCCATTCCCATCAGCACCATGGTTTCAAGTCTTGAAAGCATATCCCGACTCGAATTAGCATGTCCTGTCGAAAGAGAACCGTCATGTCCGGTGTTCATAGCCTGAAGCATATCGATAGCCGCTGCGTCTCTTACCTCACCCACGATGATACGGTCCGGCCTCATTCTTAAGCTTGTTTTAATTAAATCCCTTATACTTATCTCGTTTTCTCCTTCAACATTTGCATTTCTTGCTTCTAATCTGACAAGATTTGGAAGCTCCTTTATCTGAAGCTCCGCCGCATCTTCAATGGTTATAATTCTTTCGTCTTTGGGAATATATGCTGACAAAGCATTAAGAAATGTAGTTTTTCCCGAACCGGTTCCACCAGATATAAAAATATTGTATTTAGCTTTTACCAGAAGCTTAAGAAAATCGGCTGTTTGTTCATCCAACGCACCATATTCCATAAGTCTTTCCAAAGTCATAACCTCAGCCGGAAATTTTCTGATTGTAATAATCGGACCGTTTAAAGCAGCCGGATACAGAACCATATTTACTCTTGAGCCGTCTTTCAACCTCGCATCGACTATGGGACTTGCCTCATTAATTCTCCTGTTACAATCCGCAACTATCTGCTGAACGACAGATTTAAGTTTTTCCTCGGATTCAAAACATTTCGGTGCGGCTTCTATACGTCCTTTTCTTTCCACATAAATATGCTTATATCCGTTAACCATAATTTCGGTTATGCTTTCATCCTCAATATATTCGGTAAGCACATCCAGCCTTCTAAAAGAATTAAAAAGCTCCGTTCTGAGCGATACCTTTTCTTTCAGCGGAAGGTATCCGCTTCTGTCTTCCTCCAATATGCATCTGTCAATTATTTTTCCTATTGCCTCGTCGGTGGCTTCAATACTTAAATCAAGCTCTGACATGATACGTTTTTTTAATCTTTCCTTTACTCCATCCTCCATATCTTCTACATACCGTCCTGCACTATAAAATCTTTCATTTCTTTGCTGTTAAAAGCACAATTTGGCACCTCAACATATTTTATTTTTTTCTCCAAACCGGAATATTTCTTATCGGATAGAATTGTTTTAAAAGAATTAATTTTACTTTCGGAATATGTATTATTAAGATTCGGAACAAAAACCATATCAAAAGAAATCATTATATTTAAATCATCGATTATTCCCGGTTCAAGATCAAACACCACTCTTTTATATAAATGTTTTTCCCGTAAAAGATTTACCAACCAGTCCATGTGTTCCTGCTCTATCTGCCTTAAATCCATGTATTTAAGTGTAATGAAATCTCTTCTTCCCGTTACATCAATAATCTCTTTAAGAGTCTCCAGAATCAGTACATTCTTACTCAAAAGATAGTACATAAATTGCTCATATAATTCTTTGTATTGTTGATTTTTAAAAAGATTTGATATTTCCGTCGAATAAGCCTCAAATCCCAGATATATGCTTTCTTTATAATTGAAGCATATTCCTTTTGCGAGCGTGGTTTTCCCGGATCTTCCGACCGGTGAATATATTCCGTAAACCATACAGGCATCACTTACATTTTTGTTTCCGTCATCCAAAATACTAACAATCAGATTTATTATTTTATAAACACTCTGATATTTATAAATATAATCTTCGCCGCTGTATTCCTTTCTGTCCGTAAGTCCGAGAACCCGTATACCCGCATCCTTTGATTCAATATTTTCATCCAGTAAAAGCAAATCCAGTCTATTGTTTTTCGCAAAATCCAAAACCGCGTCCATACCCGAGAATGCTGACACTTTTACAGGCATTTCTTTATTCATATTTACATATTCCATGAAACCCACGACATATCCCGTATCGCCGTCACATATTCCCACTCTGTATTTTTTCAAAACAACCTCCCTGATTATGCACCTGTCAAACGGCAAACGAAGCATACAGCACAAGATATAAAGATCGGAACCGATAAATGCATCCTTGAAAATGTATAACGTTTTTTTGATTTTGAAAGAAATCTCCTGACAACCTTACAAGTAATACATATAATCGAATAAAAAGAAGCCAAGACAAATGCAACAAAAATAATATATATAATTCTTTTTGAAACAAATGCACCGATACCTGCCAGAAGTTTTATATCCCCCGCTCCGATAACCCGTATAAGAAAGAAAAGATATAACATCAATACCGGATAAACAATTCCCGTAAGGCTCATTTTTAAACCGTTACAGCCATGTAAAACAAAGTTCAAAACAAGTCCTGACAAAACACCCGTAAGGCAGATCCGATTCGGAATTTTATAGGTGCGCAAATCACTTACCATGGCAAAAAAAGCCAAAGTAATACTAAAGATATCTACAATATCCATACCCCCTTAAAGCTATTAAATTGTTTATGAAAATATTTATTAATTAATAGATATTTGAGTCACAGATTAAATCTGCCGACCTTTGATACCGCCGTTTCATCCGGCTGTAAATAGAATATAACACTGAGAATAAAGCAAGTAAAGATTAAGTTTTGCTACATGTGTAAACAAAAGTTTACAATTTGATTTGATAAAAGAGCAATGAGCAATAAAAAAACAGGCTGCACAAAACCTGTTTTTTTACTGTTTATTTAAATTCGTTGCTTTTCTGTACTTAAAATATGTCACTGAAAAAATATCCACCGCCATAAATACGCAAACAAACATATTTACCCAGGCAACCATCACCTCATTTTTCGGTGTTACCATTCTTTCAAGTACAGGCTGAAGCCAATTGTAAAAATTCATTGATATCCCCGTAAATATAAGGCATACATGAAAACAAATTCTTCCGTTAATGTTCAAAGGACAGTATGAATAATCCCAGACCTTTTTGTTATATACCTTTTCGAGAACAATACTCAAGACATATTCATAAACGGCGTTAAGTACCATGAGAACCGCAAATTGAATTATAAAGCTTTCTATATCCTTAACAATAATATACGAAAACATTATTCCGAAACCATAGATAGGACAATACGGTCCGCGGCCTATTCCTCTGTTTACAAAACGTCTTTGATTTAATCCCGAGCAAAGAATCGATTCATAAAACCAGCCAAAAAAGCTGTAAACTATGAAGCAAAAAACAAATGTTGTAAACGACAATTCTTATGCCTCCCAACTAAAAATAATATGGCGGACATATTTTTTCGATTAACAAGGCAAATGAATTATATTTACCCAAATCAAAGAATACACCGCTTAGTATCATATTAAAAACAAGCAGTATCGGCAAAAGCTTGTAAAACGTGCTGCTCTTTTTAAATAAAAGTCCAAAGAAAAGTGATACAACCGCCACCATTACCATATAAAGCAAAATATGAACGGCACATTTTAAAGGCGGTATTTCCTTTAACATAAGCATTACAAAATATCCCGTTACGGCAAGAGGAAGCACCGAAGCAAGTATATGTATAAATCTGAGTGAAACCCTTTCTGCTCTGCCCATAACCAGATAAATATTATTTTCCCTGTCGGTAATATAAGCCGCAGTACCCAAAACAGCTGCTATGAAAATAAACAAACCTACTATCTTTCTTATCGGAAGTTCGGTTTTATTGTCCTTAGTAAGCGTTGCATATTGGTCATAGCTCATATTGGTATTAAAAAGCTTTTCGGTTACATCATAATTATCATAAACTTCTCTTATCTCAACCAGATTATCTTCTGCGTCCGCATAATCCTTCACAATCTGTAGCAAAAGAGCCTCATAAGAAGTATATCTGAACAAATTCACATATACCTCTTCAAATGCAACTCTCGGTAAAAACGAACCCGAAGTCACGTACTCCATTATCTTCTCATCATAATCCCCAAGCATCGAACCATGTATATAGTCCTTCGGGATAACAAAACCCGAATTGGCTTTACCGCTTACAACATCATTTTTAAGCTCGTCAATATCAGAAACCTGATAAAATGTAAATACCGAGTTACTGTCATTTAGATTTTCAATAAACGCCTCCGCTTCCGGCGAATCGTCTTCACACAAAACCGCCGCCGAAACATACAAACTTTTTTTCTCGGAAGGTATCATAACATATACCGCACTCATAAGAATTATTGCGGAAAGCATAATTATATATACCGGCTGTTGCAGCGTTCTTTTTAACATCGTTCCAAACCTGATAAAAAATAGTTTCATAAAAATCTCCCAAATTAATACAGAATAAACATCATATATTTAAGTACGTATGTCATCGGATTCCAAGGTGCCAAAGAATGCACAAATCTCGGCATCATTACCATAGGAACAAAACCGCCGGCTAGATATAGCAGGGTAACAACCCCAAGGAATATAACTATATTTACAACGTATTCCGAAGATATTATTTCCGATAAAAGAAGTGTTATACCCGATATGAGTATCAATACCGGAATAATCGTTATTATTGAACTAACCTTAGTTTCTTTCTTAAACAGCCATATAAGAACAAACATAAAGATATATAAAACAAATAAAAGGCTGCTTCCGCAGATAAGTCTTGATAAAGCAAGCTTAAACTTACTCATACCCGACATTGTCTGAACCATTTTATAAGATTTATTGTATCCTTTATAAAATCCGGTAAGCTGGAAGCACATAAGAAACATAATAAGTACGACCATTGCTGCAATAAGGCTCTGGCTCAAAGTGTACATACCCGAAGAGTCAATCTCAACAGTTTCGTAGCCTTCCGTTCTTGAAAAGACCTCCGATAAAAGTCGTGTATTTAAGGTATTATAACCTTTATCGATTGCTTCGGCATCGAAACCGAAATCGGCAGCAACCTGTTTATATGTAAGCACTGCATTTCTTGCTTTTCCGTATAATTCGGAAATAATTATAACTATATCATTTACAAGATAAGATTCAAAGGAATCATCACCGTTATAATAAACACGTATCGCAGAATCCTCGCTACCCATATCGGACACAAAATCATTCGGAACAATAAGCAGTGCCGTAACCTCTTCGTCCTGCATCAGCTTTATTCCTTCCTCTTCCGAATCGACGGGAATCAGCTGAGCACTTTCCTTGACGCTGTCCATATTTCTTATAATATCTATCTGATTCTTTCCGAGCTCATCGTCCGTATCAACGTAATATGCCACTTTGACGCTTGTAAAAATCTCTTTATCAAACACAAAGTATTTTGCATATACAACAATCATTCCGGCTATTATAACAAACAAAATCGATGTCAGGAAAAAACCCGGAAGAATGCGAACAGACCTTTTTACATCGGCTCTCAAGGTTCTTTTAAATTGACCGTTATTTTGCATTCTCCGCCCCCCTGAGTAAATCTATGTATCTGATGCCCGAGGCACGATTAATCTCAACAACTTTTCCGTTATCTATAAAATAAATCCTGTCACAAAAATCCAAAACCATTTCATCATGCGAAGCTATAATGGTTGTTCCACCCGAAGCCTTATAGGTTCTTATGTACTCCATAATGTCATGCTTTGCCACCATGTCAAGTGCGGCAAACGGTTCATCCATCAAAAGAAGCTCCGGCTTTCTAATAAGAGTGGCTGTTATCGAAAGTCTCTTTTTCATACCGCCCGACAAATCATTTACTTTTTTTTCAGCAAACTCATATACTCCGAGAATGGAAAGCGGCGGACTGCTGATAAGCTCCATAAGCTCGTCTTTTGAAAGTTCGGACCAGATTCTTAAGTTATCAAGTGCCGAAAGCTCCGCTATAAGCGGATTTTCCTGAGGAACATATCCAATATGCTTTCTGTATTCATCAACCTTTTGAGATATACTTATATCATTAATACTGATTTCTCCGCTTTCTGCCTTTTTTGCTCCTGCAATCACGGAAAGAAGTGTTGACTTACCCGAACCGTTAGCACCGAGAAGACCTATAACCTCTCCCTTTTTTACAGAAAGACTGACATCGGAAAGAACCGTTCTTTTTTTATACTTTATAACCACTCCGTTAAGCTTTAACATAGATTAATCTCCTCACATAAGACATGTACAAAAATATATATCCCAAATACTATTCTTTCGAATTATCAAAATATAACCTTATATATTTTAATATATTTTCAGTGCACGCACAAGTACAATATATCTTGTATTTATAGCAGTAAGTTCTGGCACGTTTCGTGCCTAAATGCTAATTGAATTACATATATATTAGTTATATAATTATATTAATTACTATGATTGATAAGCCTCGCATACGCTCAAAGGAGACTTTTATATGAATTCCGAAAAACTTGACATACTTATGAAAATAACGGATACAAAAAACAGTACACTCGGTCGTGCTCTTTCTTTTGATCCTTCATACATCGGAAGAATCCGAACAGGAAAAAGGGGCATACCGAAGCATTTGCCTTTTATTGAACCAGCTTCGGCTTTTTTCTCAAAGAACATAAAAACCGATTACCAAAAAAAGCTTGTTTCGGAAATAGTGTGCGGCGGAAAGCAAATACCCGAAGATAAAAACGAATTGGAAAAGCTGATTTGTCTTTGGTTAAGTGATGATAATAACCACAAGCCAAATTCAAACTCCATGACTTTACTTCTTCATAAACTATCCTCAGTAACCCCGGCCATAGCTGCTTCAAATGTTTCGGATGCCGACCAAATGTACGCTTCTTACGTAGATTCTTCTGAAACACCGTATTATTTTTTCGGTAACTCAGGTAAGCGTGAAGCAGCCGAAATATTTCTTAACAGACTTTGTGCGGATAACAAGCCACATACTCTTTTGCTTTTCTCAGACGAAGATATGACCTGGCTTTACGAAGATCCGGCCTTTACCAAAAGATGGGCCACCAGCCTAATCAAACTTTTATCAACCGGCAGCCATATAAAAATAGTACATACCATTAACCGTAATCTAAACGACCTAATGGAAGCAATACAAAAATGGCTTCCTCTTTATATGGCAGGAGATATTGAGCCCTATTATTATCCACGAATACGAGACGGCGTATTTCACCGAACGCTCTTCATAGCGGAAGATAATTTTGCAATAACATCAAATTCAATCGGTTCTTCAACCAAAGGAATGCCTAATTTCTTCATTGAAGAAAAAACTGTTCTGAAAGGGCTCGAAAAAGAATTTTACAATTTTCTTTCACTGTGTGTACCGCTTATGAAAATACACAAGCGTAGCACAAAAGGAATAATACCGTTACTGATTAAACGTTTCAAGAAAAGTCAAAGCGAAATTTATTTCATATCAGCCTCATCTGCAGATGTTGAGAAAGAAAAAGACAACTCTTTAAACGATTTAATTAACTTTACGGAAAAAAATACAAATGTAATAAAACTTACAGACAAAGAAAGAAAAGTGCCCGAAAACATCACCATTCTTACCGGAATAAACTCAGGTGTTGTTGTCATAACCGATAAATTAATCTTTGATACAACACAGCCTGATTTTACAATAACTTTTTTGGAATATCTTTTAAATCTATAACAAAAGGAGGACAAACAAGTGCAAAACAATACAGCTAAAGTAATTATAGCCACCATTTTAATTACACTTTTTATCATTATTACAGTACTTTCCCTCATTCTTTTCTTCAAAAAACCTGAAGAATTAAAGACACAGGAAAAGGCACAGAGCAATATCGAAATAACTCTTGATGCTTACGAGGAGGTGGACGATTTTGCAAAACTATAACAATTCAGGCAGACAATATCCAAACTGTCCTATGAATAACCAAAATTCATATCCGAATTCACAAATCAACTACAACGGATACGGCCAATATGACAATAACAGCCAATATGATCAATATGGCAACAACGGATATGATCAATACGGTAACAACGAACAATACAGCAATAACGGACAATTCGGCAACAACGGATATGATCAATACGGCAACAACGAACAATACAACAATAACGGTCAATTTGGCAATAACGGATATGATCAATACGGCAATAACGGTCAATATGATGATTATGACTCATATAATTATTCGGGATATAATCAAAAATCGCCTGCAGGATTCATCATTTTCTGTATTGTTATTGCATCTTTATGTATTACGGAATTTATTTTGTTCATTGCACCGGGTGTACTTACCAAGAAAAGACATGACATGCTTCTTAAAAAGGCCGGCATAGAAACAACAAACAGCACAACCGAAGCTACGACATCAACAACCGAAGCGACAACAGTTGCTACCACCGAGGCGACAACAGTTGCTACTACCGAAGCTACTACAGCGGCAACTACCGAAGCTACTACAGCTGCTACAACTGAAGCTACTACCGAAGCAGTAAACCTTAATACAACTGAGCTTCCTTCACGCAGCAGTTTCTCATGGTATATGGATAACTGGCATTATAACGGTATTCCTGCCGATGCTGTAAAAATAACAGATTACAGTTTAATAAACGGTGATTGGAAAATGATGTACTGGTGGGATGCCGATCAGGTATTTGATGCCTATGCGGAAGAATACGGAAATGCTTCTTTAAGCTGGAACGGCTCTTCCTTAAGCCTTACCTATAAATTCGGTTATATTACATGGAGCGAAACCGAAAGCTATGACGAATCGGATATTCCTCCTGATACATATGTAGGAAATGATACGGAATACGGATTTGAAATAACCTCACAGACATACGGTTTATCAATATCGGGTCTTGAGTTCTACAGCTGGAACGGAGCACAATATGCCTTTGGTGTAACGCTGTCTCAATCGGGAGATCCGGGAACGGTATTACTCGTAAGACCATAAGATAACGGGAGGGACTATATGAACCAATACGGAAATAACGGTGGGCCGCCATATAACAACCAAAATCAAAACGGTTATAACCCAAATATACAGTATAACAACCAAAACGGCTATAATCAAAACCGACCGGTTAACCAACAAAACGGATATAATCAAAATCCTCAGACTAACAGACAACAAGGATATAACCAAAACCTTCAGGCTAACAGACAACAAGGATATAACCAAAACCTTCAGGCTAACAGACAACAAGGGTATAACCAAAACCTTCAGGCTAACAGACAGCAAAGATACAATCAAAATATCCAGCGTAATCCGGCACGTTCGCAAAAATCCGGTTCAAAAACAGGTATCATTATTGCCATAACCGCTTCATTGGTACTTTTAACCGCCTTCTTTATAACGGCTTTTGCATTCCCGGGATTTTTGCGAAACAAAGACAAAGCAGATAAAGGAAAAGATAAAAACGACGGAATTACAAATACTTCAGATTCCACAAGTGAACCATATACAGGCGACGGAACCGAAGCAAACACCACCGGTCCGGTTGCCGAACCGGATGATGACTGGACAGTCCTCATATATCTTTGCGGTTCAAACCTTGAGTCTGAAAGCGGACTTGCCACATATAACATTAATGAAATGATTGATGCGGATATAACAGATTCAGTAAACATTATCATCGAGACCGGAGGATCCTACAGTTGGACAGTCGGTGAGGTAAATGCCAACGCATTATGTCGTTTTCAAATGACAGATACCGGACTTGTTCCTCTCGGAGAGGTTCCGATGGCATCAATGGGTGATGCCGCAACATTTCAGGACTTTTTAAGCTGGGGACTTTCCAACTATCCGGCAAAAAAGAGTATGGTAATTGTTTGGGACCACGGTTCCGAACCTACAAACGGCGTAGCCTTTGATGAAGTATATAACTACGATTCACTTTCCATGGACGAATTAAGAAATTCGCTGGCCGGGGCAGGTTATCATCTTGATATAATGGGCTTTGACACCTGTCTTATGGGAAATGTCGAGACGGCGTCAGCAATTGGTAAAAATGCTTCATATATGATTGCTTCCGAGGAAACCATACCGGGTCCGGGCTGGAACTACACGGGATTTATCAATTACATTTGTCAGCATCCCGACTGCACACCTGCGGATTTAGGTGTTGCGGTATGTGATACTTATTATCAAAAATATGTAGACCTCGGTATGTCTTCGGGTATTACTCTTTCGCTAATAGACCTGTCATATATCGACGATCTTTCAAATGCTTTCTGCGGACTGGGCAAGGTATTCTACGACAGTGCCTACAGTACCGATGATATGACCTCCATATTCCAGGCGCTTCCGAATACGGAATCCTACGGAAATTATGAGCTTGATGACGGAAGCATGGTATCAAACTTATATGATATGGGTGACTTTATTGACCACTCAAACGGATTATTCGGTAATGCGGGAACCGCGTACAAAGATGTACTCAGCAAGTGTATGCTTTATCAGGTAAAGGGAAATGCAAGAGCATATTCAACCGGTCTGGCATTTTACTTCCCTTACTATGTAGGCACCTACGACCTCGATAATTATTCAAATGTAATGGATGACATTCCTGCTTCATGCTGGTACATAGGTTTCATTGACAGCATTTACGATGAATGGGACGCTCCAGACTGGGTCGGAAGTGCAATGGACACAACAGGAATTCCGGAACCTACACAGCCTGTTGTCTTCGAAGAAGATATGACTATATCTTACAATGTATATATAACAAACGAAGGATACGCACAGCTTGATATTACAGGCGGAGAACAATACGTAGCTAACGTAAATATGAAGCTTTACTATTTGGGCGAGGACAACGGAACCCAGTATAAGGTCCTTTGGGGAAGCGACGATAAGCTTGAAAAGCTCTCGCAGTCAAGCTACGTAGACCGATTGGAGCTTGAATGGTTTAAAGCGGACGGCTTCTATGATATCGCCATGCATGGTATAGAATATACGCCGGAATATAATCTTTATTCCACGCCTATACTTCTTAACAACACAGCCATGCAGCTTCTTGTTTACTACGACAAAGCAACAGGTAATTACCAGATGTTATACGCCTACAGCTTTGATGACAACCTTGAAAATGTATCGAATCGTCAGGGTACCGCACTGAAAAAAGGCGACAGAATCGACTTTTTAATGGCAGCCAATGACGGAAGCGGAAACTTCTTTTATCTGAATATCGGAGATACATTATATTCCGAGGATTATCAGATAATTACAAGAGAACCGATAATATCAGACATATTCAAGGATTCATATTCGGGTCAGTTTTATTATGTATTTGAAATAACAGATGTACAGGGTAATACGATTGAAACCGAAGGAGCCCTGGTTCAGGTATCTGCAGGAGTCGTAACGGATGTAATTATCCAGTAGCAGAAAAACATATTTAATATTTAATATTCAATCTTTAATCATATTGTTTTACAACAAAAAAGGTGTGTCACAATTAAGTGACACACCTTTTAAAAATACATATATCTTATTCTGCGTTTGGATAATACTTATCGTAATTTACTATCTCGTCAATAAGCTTTGGAAGCTGCTCGTCCATATTCTCATCATTGAACTGGCAGGTACCAACCTTCTTATGACCGCCGCCGCCGTACTTAAGCATAAGACTTCCTACATCTACATGAGATGTCTTATTAAGAATGCTGTATCCGACTGCTGCCGAACAACCCATACCGCCTTTGCCGTTTACAATCCATACCGAAATGTTCTGCTCAGGATAAAGGCTGTAAATCATAAATCTGTTTCCTGTGTAGAT
>JAFSZR010000235.1 GCA_017459135.1 Lachnospiraceae bacterium
ATAAATTAATGGAACAATTCAAAAAGGGAAATATAGACAAAGACGAAATTGCTAGCTTAATTCTCGGTATGCGTAGGCATTCAAGCAAACCTGAATCAATAATAAAAGAGGGAGTTGATGACGCATTAGCTTTGATATGTGAAAAAGACATTAATAAATTTAAAGAAGATTTCGAACTATCGCATTATGCCCACGAAGAATTAAAAAAAGAACATGAAAACACTTTAAAACAATTAGCTTCTGTAAAAGAAGATGTTGAATATTGGAAATCTCAAACAGAAATACAACAAAAGAAAGGAATTCTTTATAGTGAGCAAGCGAAACTTGAAAATTTAAAGGAATGGTTAACAAATTACACCAATAATTATAATACAGAAAACACACGCCTTAAAAAATCTATAAAAAGAAAAACCATTTTTACTATTGCTTTGTATGTAATTTATTATATTGTTATCGTTATTTGCATAATACATTTAGGTTGGAATCTTATGGAGCCTATCACTTATGTGCTAAGTATACCACCTATCATTATTCCTTTTATTATTAAAATGATTAAACCAGACTTATCTCTCAAAGTCTGGATTCATTCGTATAAAAATAAAGAAACTTATTCCTCAGCAAAAAGAATGCTGGAAACATATCAAGAAAAAGTAACACAACAAGAAGCTTTAGTTAATAAGCTCACACTTGAACTAACCAAGTAATAATCCCAAAATTATTGTCATTTGATTGTCACTCAACATAAAACGAGCCAAGAAACGCCGTAAATTCGGCATTTCTTGGCTCCTGTACATTATTCAAACTCTATCGTTCCCGGTGGCTTGCTCGTGCAGTCATACAGTACACGGTTTACGCCCTTGACTTCGTTTACGATTCTGTTGGTTACTGTGTTCAGTACCTCCCAAGGTATCTGGGCAGCCTCTGCTGTCATGAAATCTGAAGTGAGTACTGCTCTAAGTGCGATTGCATAATCATAGGTTCTGAAGTCGCCCATTACGCCTACGCTTCGCATGTTTGTGAGGGCGGCAAAGTACTGGCCGAGGTTCTTGCTGATGCCGGCCTTTGCGATTTCCTCGCGGTAGATTGCGTCAGCGTCCTGTACGATTTTAACCTTCTCGGCGGTTACTTCGCCGATGATACGGATACCGAGGCCCGGGCCAGGGAATGGCTGGCGGTATACGAGGTGCTCCGGTATACCGAGCTCAAGGCCGGCTTTGCGGACTTCGTCCTTGAAAAGCAGACGGAGCGGCTCGATTATTTCCTTAAAATCTACGCAGTCCGGGAGGCCGCCAACGTTGTGGTGGGACTTGATGACTGCTGATTTGCCGAGGCCGGACTCGATTACGTCAGGGTAGATTGTACCCTGTACGAGGAAGTCAACGGCTCCGATGTTCTTTGCTTCTTCTTCAAACACACGTATGAATTCTTCGCCGATAATCTTACGCTTTGCCTCAGGCTCGGTTACGCCTGCAAGCTTTGCATAGAATCTGTCCTGAGCATTTACCCTGATGAAATTGAGGTCGTAATCGCCGTCAGGACCGAATACTGCCTCGACCTCGTCGCCTTCATTTTTACGAAGGAGACCCTGGTCTACAAATACGCAGGTAAGCTGCTTTCCTACCGCCTTTGATAAAAGAACTGCGGCTACTGATGAATCCACGCCGCCTGAAAGAGCGCAGAGAACCTTGCCGTTGCCTATTTTCTTTCTGAGTTCTTCGATGGTGGTCTCCACAAATGACGCCATCTGCCAGTCTCCGGCGCAGCCGCACACGTCATATACGAAGCTTGAGAGCATCTTTACGCCCTCCTTGGTGTGCATTACCTCAGGGTGGAACTGGGTAGCGTAAAGCTTTCTTTCAGGGCATTCCATGGCTGCTACAGGACATACGTCTGTGTGGGCTGTAATCTTAAAGCCCTCCGGTATTCTTGAAATATAATCTGTGTGGCTCATCCAGCAGATAGTCTTCTCGGATACATCCTTGAAAAGGACTGTGGATGTGTCGGTAATGACCTCTGTCTTGCCGTATTCGCTGACAGGTGCTGTCTTAACATCGCCGCCTAAGGTGTATGCTATAAGCTGTGAGCCGTAGCAAATGCCTAAGATAGGTACGCCAAGTTCAAATATTTCCTTGCCGATGTGAGGTGACTGCTCATCATATACGCTGTTCGGACCGCCTGTAAAAATGATGCCCTTCGGGTTCATTTCCTTAATCTTGTCCAGTGAAAGGGTGTAAGGGTGAACCTCACAATATACGTTGCACTCTCTGACTCTTCTTGCTATCAGCTGGTTGTACTGCCCGCCGAAATCAAGAACAATAATCATGTCTCTTTTCACGAAGAAATTCCTCCTGCGATTTATTTATTTTTTGCTTCTTCTATCTGCTGCTTCAGTGATGCTATAATGTCCTTGCTGTCTGTGATTGCCGCAATGTAAGGCTCGATAACGTCTGCCTCAGCATCGGCATTTTCATAATAAAACTTGCCAAGCGCATAATATGCCTTGCGCAGTCTGTACTCCTCCTTGCCAAGCTGTGCGTTGAGCTTTGCAACATCCGCAACAACTCTCGCCTTCTCGCCTGCAAACCTGCTTGTGCTGGCTATTCTCTCGCCTAATTCATCAAAAAAGTCCATAC
>JAFSZR010000236.1 GCA_017459135.1 Lachnospiraceae bacterium
AGGAAATGATTATGAGAAAAGGATATTTGGGAAAAAAGATAATGGCAGTTACGCTCGCGGGAGCTATGATGCTTGGGATGTGTGCATGCGGTAAGGAAAAGAAAAGTGTTACAACACTTGTTGAAACTACAAGCGAAGAACCAACCACAACAGAAATTGACGATGTAGATTATGAAGATACAGAATACTACTTAAAAGATGAGGGCTGTTATGAATATGATATAGCAGCAGGAGAAGCAACTAACGGAATGGATTCTTATTACGTTCAGACAGAAGAAGCCTACTACGGTGATGAGGAATTCAATACAAACGAGTATAACGATCTCGCTGAGAATCCTTGGTTATCGGTTCAGCTTTCACCGCTTTCGACTTTTGCGGCAGATGTGGATACGGCTTCTTACAGCCAGATAAGAAAGAATATACAGGAAGGCTATGGTATAGATGCAGGTATGGTAAGAATAGAGGAAATGGTTAATTATTTCCATTATGATTATGATACCCCTAAGGGAGATGATAAGTTTGCGGTTCATATGGAGTACGCAGACTGCCCATGGAACAAGGATGCAAAGCTTGCTTTAGTATCTCTTAATACCGAAAAGATAGATTTTTCGGACGCACCTGAATCAAATATAGTATTCCTTATAGATACATCGGGATCTATGTTTGATGATGACAAACTTCCGCTTGTACAGCAGTCAATGTGTATGCTTGCCGAAAATCTTACTGAGAAGGACAGAGTTTCAATCGTAACTTACGCAGGCGGAGATGAAGTCGTTCTTGAAGGTGCAAGAGGTGATGATTATTATACAATCAGCTCTGCAATCGAAGGACTTGAAGCATGGGGTTCAACCAACGGTGCAGCAGGTATCGAGACAGCTTATAAGATAGCAGAGAAGTATTTTATAGAAGGCGGAAATAACAGAGTTATCCTTGCAACAGACGGTGATTTAAATGTAGGTGTAACAAGCGAAAGTGCACTTGAGCAGCTTATTACAGAGAAGAAAAAATCAGGTGTATTCTTAAGTGTTATAGGTGTAGGTTACGGAAACTACAAGGATAATAAGCTTGAAACTCTTGCAGATAAGGGTAACGGAAACTACGCATATATTGATTCGATTTTTGAGGCAAAGAAAGCATTGGTTGACAATTTAGGCGCAAGCATGGTAACAGTTGCAAAGGATGTTAAGCTCCAGGTTGAGTTCAATCCGGCACTTGTTAAGGGCTACAGACTTATAGGTTATGAGAACAGAGTTATGGCAGCAGAAGATTTTAACGATGATACAAAAGACGGTGGAGAGATGGGCGCAGGCCACAGTGTAACAGCTATTTATGAAATTATTCCTACAGACTCTGATGCGGAAGTTCCTTCAGCTGATTTAAAATACAGTGACGGTGCGGACAATGAAATCTACGGAAACGGAAAGTACAATGATGAGCTCTTTACATTAAGAGTCAGATATAAGGAACCTGAAGCAGATGACAGCCAGCTTGTAGACTTTGTATGCAAAACAAAAAATTATTCAAAAGACGGAAGTGACAACTTAAGATGGGCTGCATCGGTTGCAGCATTCGGTATGTATCTTAAGGACAGCGAGTACATGGGTACTACAGATAAGAAGCTTATTCTTTCACTTGCTAAATCAGTTGACGGTTGGGAGAAAGATGAGTATAAGCAGGAATATGTTGACCTTGTAAATGAATATTTCGATACAATTGATTAGTCATAAAACAACAGAAATATTGCCGGCGGGAAATATCTCTCCGGCAATATTTTCATTTATATAAATATGATTAAGAATGCTATCTTTCTTAAAAAAAGTATGATATAATATCGCTATGTATGTTTGCGACTTTCGGCTTTTTAATTAAAAGCTAAGTGAGACGTATTATTCTAATAAGGAGAAAAAGTATGGATAATAATAATTTTAATCAACAGGGGTTTAATCAGCAGTTTCAAAATATTGAGCCGACTCAGCCGGTTTACCCGCAACAGCAAACACAATCGGGTACGAATCAGCAGTTTACACAGCCTGCACAAACGGGTATGAACCAGCAGTTCACACAGCCTGCACAGCAGAACATGGGACAGCAGTTTGCACAGCCTGCACAGACGGAAATGAAGCAGCAGTTCGCACAGTCATTTCAGCAGAACATGGGACAGCAGTTTGCGCAGCCTGCACAGCAGAACATGGGACAGCAGTTTGCACAGCCTGCACAGTCAGGTATGAATCAGCAGTTTGGCGGACAACAGTTCGCACAGTCTGCACAGCAGAATATGAACCAGCAGTTTGGCGGACAGCAGCAAAATATGATGCCGAACGATGTTACACAGATGCAGTCATTTAATAATCAAAACGGTTATAATAATTATAATGCCGGTGGAAACAACGGCGGAAACGGCGGCGGAAAGAAGACCGGCCTTGTAATCGGAATAATAATTGCAGCTATAGTTCTTATCGCAGGTATTGCAACTGCCGTAATTTTATTAAACAAAAAGAATAAAGAAGATAAAAAAGACAGTGATTCGGGAAAACAGACAACTACGACTGAGATGACAACAACCGAAATGACAACAACCGAAGCAACAACGACGGAAGCAACAACAACTGAAGCAACAACAACCGAAGCAACAACAACTGAAGCAGCTACTACGGAATCAGGAAATAATGATCAAATCCCTGAAGGATCAAAGTATTATATACTTACCGATTTTGCGGAGGATGGTCAGGATAACAGTACTTATGCTGAGCAAATAAAGTATCTTGAAGGATATAAGTATGCATATTTGATTTTCTATCCGGACGGTAAAGGATATATTTATGTATATTCTACATTTGATGACGAATTTACTTATGATGATACTTCTGTTACCATTACGGGTGAAAGAATCAATATGACTTCACAGGGTAATGAAATTTATCTTAAAGACGGAACATATACACTTACTTTAAAAGAGGTAACCAAGGAAGAGTTTGATTCGTTACAAGAGATACCTGAAGATTTATAAGAAGATTAAAAATAGGAATTACCATTTCTTTACTAAAAGATAAAAATTTGTTATAATACACTTCAAAGTGTTAAAGTAAACTACGTATTCTTTTTTGGAGGAAATTGAGCATGGATTTTAATGGAACTATGATGCAATACTTTGAGTGGGATATGCCTGCTGATCAAAGCCTTTGGAAAGAGTTAAAAGAGGAGGCTGCAAAACTTAAACCGGCCGGTATAACCGCTGTATGGCTTCCGCCTGCATATAAGGGTGCCTCAGGCGCCAAGGATGTGGGATATGGAGTATATGATTTATATGATTTGGGTGAATTTAAGCAGAAAGGTTCCGTTGCAACTAAGTACGGTACGAAAGACGAATATCTGGCTGCTATAAAGGCACTTCATGAAAAGGATATAAATGTTTATGCCGATATAGTACTTAATCACAGAATCGGAGCAGATGAAGTTGAAGAGGTTTCTGCTCAGGAGTTTAATGAAAACAGCCGTAACCAGATGGTTGGAGAAAGCAAAGTCATCGGTGCATGGTCCAAGTTTACATTTCCGGGAAGAAAAGGAAAGTATTCTGATTTTACCTGGAACTGGACACATTTTGACGGTATTGACTGGGATCAGGACAGAGCAAAGAAATCGCTGTTTTTATTCAAAGGTAAAGAATGGGATAAGGACGTAGACAAGTCACTTGAAAATTATGATTACCTCATGGGTGCCGATGTTGATTTTGACAATCAGGAGGTAAGAGAGGAACTTGTCAGATGGGGGAAATGGTATACCGAATTTGCAAATCTTGACGGTTACAGACTTGATGCGGTTAAGCACATAAATAAGTATTTTTATAAAGACTGGTTAAAACAGATAAATGAAGCATTTGATAAAGAGTTCTTTGCTGTAGGAGAATATTGGCATTGGAATGTTGATTTACTTCAGGATTACATAGCCGCTACGGAAGGACTTGTAAGATTGTTTGATGTTCCGCTTCATTTTAATTTCCATAACTGTTCCAAGGCACATGGAAATTATGATTTGAGAACCATATTTGACGGAACTCTTACAAAGATTAATCCGCTTATGGCAGTTACATTTGTGGACAATCATGACAGCCAGCCGGGACAGAGCCTTGAATCATGGGTTGAGGATTGGTTTAAGCCTATGGCTTATGCGCTCATCCTTTTAAGACAGGACGGTTATCCTTGTGTATTCTACGGTGATTACAAGGGTATTCCGACGGCTAAGGTTAAGTCAAAGAAGAGAGAACTTGACAAGCTTCTTAAGTTAAGAAAGCTTAAAGCATACGGTCCTCAGCATGATTATTTCGATGATCCAAACTGTATAGGATGGACAAGAGAAGGAGACGAGGAGCATAAGGAATCCGGTCTTGCTGTAGTTATATCGGACGGAACAGGCGGAACCAAGCGTATGTATATCGGAAGACAGTTTGCAGGCTGTCATTTTGCCGATGCTATGGGTAACGCAAGATATAATATAAAGATTGATGAAGACGGTTGCGGTAACTTCTATGTAAACAGGGGAGCTGTTGCAGTCTGGGTTCAGAAGGAAAATAAATAGAAGGTGATTATATGGGGAAGACGATTAGAAATGATACCGTAAAGGAATTGTTTGAAGCTATACTCACACTTAAAAACGTGGATGAATGCTTTGACTTTTTCGAAGATGTATGTACGGTAAATGAGGTTACATCCATAGCCCAGAGATTTGCGGTGGCAAAGATGTTAAAAGAAAAGCATACCTATATTGAAGTAGCCGAAAAAACAGGTGCTTCGACAGCTACCATAAGCAGGGTAAACCGTTCCCTTAATTATGGCAACGACAGCTATGATATGGTGCTTGAAAGAATAAAAAAATAGTTTTTAAAAAGCAAGGCAGTAATGCCTTGCTTTTGGTGTATATGAGTAGTAGGAAAACATTATTTTAAAAGAGGGAGGAAGATATGGAAATGTATCGAAACAATAAAAGAAAAATA
>JAFSZR010000237.1 GCA_017459135.1 Lachnospiraceae bacterium
AGAAAAATATGAGATGCTTCGTATGGCAAGCGTAAGAACTGTTGATGAAAGGGCTGATGGTGTAATACATGCGGTCGGTGTCGGTTTTACCGATATTGATGCTGAGATGAGAGAAACTCTTGCAAAGAACCAGGCATTAAGCGATGCACTTGATACTGCTGAGGAAGCAAGTAAGGCAAAGACAACATTTTTATCCAATATGAGTCATGAGATACGTACACCTATGAATGCCATTATCGGATTGGATGCACTCGCCTTAAATGACCCTGAGATATCCGAATCGACAAAGGAATATCTTGAAAAAATAGGAAGCTCGGCACAACATCTGCTTGTATTAATAAATGACATATTGGATATGTCCAGAATCGAATCCGGCCGTATGACGCTTAAAAATGAAGAATTTGCCTTTTCAAAACTGATAGAGTATATAAATGTCATGTTCAGCGGTCAATGTAAGGAAAAGAATCTTGATTATGAATGCAGAGTCAACGGGAAATTAAATGATTATTATATAGGAGATTGTACAAAGCTTCGACAGGTTCTTATAAATATACTTGGAAATGCGGTTAAATTTACGCCGGAGGGCGGCAAGGTTTTATTTGTGGTTGAAAGAGCCGGAGGCTTTGATGGAAAGACTACGCTTAGATTTATTGTGAAGGATAACGGAATAGGAATGAGCGAAGATTATCTTCCTAAGCTTTTTGATACATTTAGTCAGGAAAATGCAGGCACACATAATAAATATGGCAGCTCAGGTCTTGGAATGGCGATTACGAAGAGCATTGTGGACATGATGAATGGTAGAATCGATGTGGAAAGTAAAAAGAATGAGGGAACCACATTTACAGTGAGTTTGACATTGATGGATTCGGACAAGAAATATTCCGATGAAGCACCTGAACACGAGATAAGCTTTGGTGAGCTTAAAGTTTTGGTGGTCGATGACGATCCTATAGCATGTGATCAGGCAAAGCTTGTTCTGGGACAGTCGGGTATAAAGGCCGAAACAGTTCAATCCGGACGTGAAGCCGTAGAAATGGTTAAGCTTTGTCATGTAAGACGCGAACCTTATAATCTGATTATTGTGGATTGGCAAATGCCTGATATGGACGGTGTGGAAACAGCCAGACAAATACGTTCCGTTATAGGAAATGAGGCTGCGATTATCATTTTGACCGCATATAATTGGGATGATGTCTTTGAGGAGGCAATAGAAGCAGGAGTGGACAGCTTCATTGCAAAGCCTATTTTCCCGGGAAATTTACTTGATGAATTAAAGACCATATGGAAGAAAAAGAATTATGCTACTTCAAACACAAAAAAAGCCAACTTGAGTAACAAGCATGTTATTTTGGCAGAGGACATGGAAATAAATGCTCAAATCATGGTTGAAGTTTTAAAGATGAGAGATATAAAAACTGATGTTGCAATAGATGGTGAGGAAGCAGTTAAATTATTTGAGTCCAGTACAAAGGGATATTATGATGCCATCCTTATGGATATGCAAATGCCAAATATGGATGGACTCACCGCAACAACGGTAATAAGGGCAATGGACAGAGAGGATGCAAAAAATATTCCGATTATTGCTCTTACCGCAAATGCATTCGATGAAGATGTTCAAAGAAGTCTTCAGGCAGGCTTGAATGCGCATTTGAGCAAACCAGTTCAGCCTGATTTATTATTTGAAACACTTGAAAATTTGATAACTGATAAGGATGAAGAATAAGCTATTTTAATTTGACTTATGAAAAGCGGTTTAAAGAAAAATGGGAGGATAAATAAATGAATTATGCGGATATAAAGAGAATAGACGTAGCAAATGGACCGGGTATAAGAGTTTCGTTATTTGTGTCCGGCTGTACACATCACTGTGACGGATGTTTCAATCCTGAAACATGGGATTTTGCATATGGAAATCTTTTTACGGAAAAAGAAATGGATGAAATAATAGAAGAGTTAAGACCTGCACATATTAAGGGATTCACTCTTTTGGGTGGTGAGCCGTTTGAGTATGTTAATCAGCAGGGAGTATTACCTTTATTAAGAAGAATAAAGGAAGAACTGCCCGAAAAAACAGTCTGGTGCTATACGGGATATCTATTTGACAAAGATATTAAAGAAAAAATGATGGTTAAATGGCCGGAAACGAGAGAGATGATTAAGTATATAGATATACTTGTGGACGGTGAATTTAAGAAAGAGCTTAAGGATTTAAAACTTCGCTTCAGAGGTTCTTCGAATCAAAGAATAATAGATGTAAAAAAATCGCTTGAAAGTAATGAAGTTGTTCTTTGGGATCAGCCTATGTCGCTTGACTAATACGATTCCGGAAAAAATAAAGGATAAAATAACAACTTACAATGATGATAAGAAAGGGATAAACAATGGAAAAAGAGGTAATTAAAATAACTTATCTTTCTGACAAGATAGATAAACTTGAGTATATTGAAGGAAAATCGGACTGGATTGATTTGCGTTCCGCAGAAGAAGTAATAATGAAAAAAGGAGATTTCAAGCTTATTAATCTTGGCGTTTCGATGTGTCTTCCGGACGGTTACGAACTTATAATCGCACCGAGAAGTTCAACATATAAAAATTACGGTATAATTCAGACAAATTCCATAGGAGTTGTCGACGAATCTTACGGTAAAAACTCATCGGATGACGTGCTTATGATGCCGGCTCTTGCGATGAGAGATACCGAAATTCATATAAATGACAGAATTTGCCAGTTCAGAATTCAAAAGCATCAGCCTCAGATAGTGTTTGAAACGGTTGAAGCAAGAAGCGGAGAGGCACGCGGAGGTTTCGGCTCAACAGGTAAAAATTAACGGGGGGATTAATAATGGGAAAAAATTGTATTGTAGCCCAATCGGGAGGACCAACGGCAGCGATAAATGCTTCTCTTGCGGGAGTTATTTCGGCTGTTAAATCAAGTGATGTATATGATAAGCTTTACGGCTCTGTTCATGGGATTCAGGGTGTTTTAAAGGAGAACTTTTTGGATTTATCCGAAATGAACGAAGACTTTATAGAAAGACTCGCAATTACGCCTGCCATGTATCTTGGATCCTGCCGCTTTAAGCTTCCGGATTTTGATAAAGATGAGCAGCCTTATAAAGATATATTTGCTGTATTTGAAAAATATGACATTTCTGCATTTTTCTATATCGGCGGAAATGATTCTATGGATACTGTTGCCAAGCTTTCAGCCTATGCCGAAAAAACGGGAAAGAACATAAAGATTGCCGGTGTACCGAAAACAATTGATAATGATTTACTTGTTACGGATCACACTCCGGGCTTTGGTTCTGCGGCAAAATATATAGCATCAAGCATCAGAGAGATAGCTTATGATACTTATATTTATGATTTGGAAAGTGTGACGATTGTTGAAATTATGGGACGTGACGCAGGCTGGCTTACAGCTGCTTCAGCACTTGCAAGAAACGATTTTTCAATCGCACCTCACCTTATATATCTTCCCGAAGTAAACTTTGATAAGGATGTTTTTTTGGAAGATTTGAAGAAAGAATTAAAGAAGCATAAAAATGTAATAGTAGCGGTATCCGAGGGAATACATGATAAGGACGGAAATTACATAGCCGCATCTACAGCCAAGGATGACAAGTTCGGACACGCTCAGCTTTCCGGAGCCGGAAAGGTACTAGAGTATCTTGTTAAGGATGAGCTTGGAGTAAAGGTACGTTCCGTTGAGATAAATGTACTTCAAAGAGCAGCAGGACATATGGCATCAAAGACTGATTTGGAAGAAGCCATAAATCTCGGAAGTGCGGCTGTTGCTTTTACCGAAGCGGGCGAAACAGGATTTATGACCGTAATAAAGCGTATATCCGATGATCCGTATACATATGAGACAGATTTTTCTGACGTTTCAAAGATTGCAAATGAAGCAAAGGGAGTACCTCTTTCGTGGATAAAGAAATCCGGAAACGACGTTACGAATGAACTTGTGAAATATGTAAGACCTTTGATCGAGGGAGAAATAGACGGCTTCTACAAGGACGGAGTTGTTGATTATGTACCGATTCCGCACTTGGTAAAATAGTGCATTTATAGTGATTTTATCGTCAACAATTTATTTGACATTTACTTTTATAAATGCTATTATTGCATTTGCGGTTTGCAGTTGTGGCGGAATTGGCATACGCGCATGATTCAGGTTCATGTCCACTTACGTGGGTGTGGGTTCAAGTCCCATCAACTGCACTAAAAAGGCATATCCGAGGGATATGCCTTTTTAGTGCAGTCAGACCTTGAACTCGGGGTTCAAGGTCTCCGCTTCGCTCCGGTCCGCGCAAATCGGGTGTCCACTGGACACCCTGCGCCCCATCAACTGCATAGTCTTTCCTGTAATTGCCTAAAAAGAATCGCCGAAAGGCGATTTTTTTGTTTAACCGCTGATTTATAAATAAAATATTACTAATGATTAAAATGTGGTATGAATATATCGGCTGCACATTTTTTTCTTGAAAAAATGAATAAATATGGTATAATAAAACCATATTAATAATGTATGAATTTCATATATCTGGAGTGTGCGAAAACTCTTGTTAATTTTGAACCTACATTTACTTTTAACGGGATTCCTATATTCGTAGACGGATGTCAGGCCTCGTATCGGTGGAAGGCAGAAGTCTATGTGCGGTTGCCCACCTAGCTTTGCTAGGAGTCAAAAGGCAGGAAACGGCACTCCGGATATATTATTGTATAGGTAAATTTATGAAATCCAAACTTAAGAATATAATATTGGTTTTACTGCTTTTGGCAGTGGCATCGGTAATCGTTACCGAAATAAAATCCCATATAAAAAGAAAAAAAGTAGATAGTAATACATCTTTGGAGAAACAGGCAGAAGTTGATATGAGCCTTTATTATTCGTATGCGGATGTTAAGGGTGATATTTCCTATCTGGCAAAAGATGACAGTATGGAAGAAAGCCTTTCGAGACTTGTTGATGTGCTTAGCGAAAGCGAGCCGATAAATGTGGCATATATTAAAAATATATGTAAAACCATAGGTGTTGGGGATGTTGTTTATAAAGATGTTCTCGGCGATTTAAATGATGAAGATTATGTGAAAAAAGAGCAGTTTGATGAGATTTACGAAAATATAGTTAATTCGGGAAAAGTACAGGGACTTGATGAATTTCAGGTTTTTGTATTTGACGTGAAAGATATCGAAAATGATAATGAGGATTATAAAAAAAACGTATATGACGGTTCAAGAAACTATTCATTTTCGGTAGATATTCCTGATGAATATCTGAATAAAATAATTGATGTATATGCAAAAAATAATATAGTTTATAAGATAACAGGATACAGCGAAGGCAGCATAATGCTTAAAAATGTATGGGTTGAAAATACGGAAAACGGAGCTTGTACATTTTTATTTAACGGAATAGAAAAAAGCTATAATGTGAATATTAATCAGGAGGCTTTGGATAATTGTGTTGCCGATATTTTCGTAAGTAATTCCGGAATTGAAAAAATGGAAAAGCTTAACAGTATTTCTCAAGCCAGAATAACGAAGGTTTCGGATGATTATTTATTTGTTGACTCGGATAATACAAACGGTATAAGGATTGCCGACGGCTTTATGATTTATGATGTTTCGGGTGAAAAACCATGCTGTGAAACGGATAATGCGATTTTATTGGGATATTATAATGTTGATCTTATTAAAAAAGATGATATGGCTGTTGCCGTAATAATAAGAGATGAAATTATCGATGATGAAATAAGAGTTATATTATCAAATAATGATTATTCGTCATATGATATGGAAGAAATTAAATTTACAAGTGACGGTTCATTTGCTGTAACATACCCGGATGGCAAGAAAACAACTTATGAAGGCGGAGCCGAGGTTACGATAAATATCGATTCCTATGAAAATGAGGATATTATTAAGGTTGATCCCATAGACAAAAAAGGTATAAAAATACTGAGCCTGAACAGAAAATACGGTAATCCTGTTTATGAGGGCTCGCTGGAAATAAATATTCATGAGGAAGCTTTGAATATTATAAATATTGTTCCGATGGAAACATATCTTTGCAGTGTAGTATCAAGTGAAATGGTATCGGGAGGTTATCCCGAGGAGCTAAAGGCGGTGGCAGTATGCTGCAGAGCATATGCATACTCTAAGATGTATGACGGAAGCTTTGAGGATTATAATGCCAATCTTGATGATTCAAGCCTGTGCCAGCTTTATAATGACAGCGAATTAAGAGATGATTGTATTCAGGCTGTTAAGGATACCTACGGAATTGTTCCGACCTATGAAAATGCGGTTATAACGCCGCTTACTTATTCAACCTGTTACGGTGTTACTTCAACCAACGATGAGGTTTGGGGCGGTAATCAATATTTTTATTTCTTCTCGAGAGTTGATAATGATGAAAGAACGAAGATTGATTTATCGAATGAAGAAGATTTTATAAGATTTCTTTCAGACAGTATGGGATATGATACAGTTGAAAAGGATATGCCTTATTACAGATGGAGCATTGATTTTACTTTTGATGAAATGACAAATGCCGTTGATTCCATGCTTGCCGAGCGTGCAAGCATTACTGCTGATAATATACAGATAAAAACAGGTGAGGATACTTATGAGACTGTCGATATCGACAGCATAGGAGAGGTGCTTGATATAAGCGTAATCGAAAGAACCTCAAGCGGTGTTGTAAGTGCTCTTTTGATAGAGGGAAGCGAAGCTGTCATAAAGGTTACGGGAGCCTCAAATATAAGAAATCTTATTACTCCGGTAAATCAGCAAATAGTAAGACAGGACGGTTCCGTAATAACAGGCTGGACATCTTTACCGAGTCCGTATTATTATATTGAAAAGACAACTTCGGGATATACGGTTCACGGAGGTGGATTTGGTTACGGGGTCGGATTAAGTAAAAACGGAGCGGCAAATCTTGCTGCAAAAGGATATAATTATAAATACATAGTACATCATTATTATGCATATGTAAAATTTATGTATATTTATAATAATACCATTACACTTGAGGATACGGATGAAGAAACCGAAGCAGAGGAAGCTTTGGATGAAACAGAACCGCAGGAATAAACAGGAAAAGATTATATGATAAAAAAGATTTTAAAATTTTTAGGAAGATTTTTTAAGAAGGCATCGGATGACGGTCTGGCTGCTTATGCGGCACAGACTGCTTTCTATGTGCTTCTTTCTTTTTTTCCGATAATTCTTTTTGTGGTTATCATCGCATCCAAGTTTTC
>JAFSZR010000238.1 GCA_017459135.1 Lachnospiraceae bacterium
AGCCTTAGCCTTTTCGGCATCAAATTTTCCGGCTCTGTCAAGTATTATATTGTAGCCATAGCAGGTTACTCTGTGATTAACCCTAAATGCTTCTATCTTAAGCCCGCAAATTTCTATTGTTTCGCTTTCATTTTCAAGTTCAATAAACTTAATCTCAAACGGAAGCTCCGGTGCGATGATTCGCAAAGAATTTACAACTTTCTCCAATCCCTTCGGACCAATCATCGTAAGCGGCGCCGTTCTTTCAGCATTTCCCATAGTAAGAAGCATGCCCGGAAGTCCGCTTATATGGTCTGCATGAAAATGCGTTATGCAGATAACATCTATAGGTTTAAAGCTTAATCCTTTTATTCTGATTGAATTTTGCGTTCCTTCACCGCAGTCTATAAGTATGCTGCTTCCGTTGTATCTTACCATAAGTGATGTAAGGTATCTGTACGGAAGAGGAAGCATACCGCCTGTTCCAAGCAAGCAAATGTCTAACATGTTTCACCTCTTACCAGTTACTATTCAAAAGTTTCGTTAATCTTGTATTCGTAAATAACCGCATCTTCGACAGGTGCATTGTAATAGTCTTTTCTAACAGAAATACTTTTATATCCAAGTGCTTCATAAAGTCTTCTTGCTTTTATGTTGCTCTGTCTTACCTCAAGTATGCTCCTTTTGCAATACGGCTTTATGTATTCAAAATACTCATACATAAGACTCCTTCCAATTCCTCTTCTTTGAAGTTCGGAAGAAACCGCTATTTTTAACAACTCCGACTCATCGATTATAATATTTGCCATCAGATATCCCGCAAAAACATAATCCTCCGCATCAACAAAATTTTCCTTATCAATCGAAATATGCGTATCATTTACCTTGTCATAATCGGGCCCCCCGATTACGGTTTTGATACGTACATCCTCATCCAATTCAAATGCAACAAATAAAACATTATAATCCTGTTCCATCGAATCGGTTATACTTTCCTCCGACCATGCATCCGAAAATGTTCTGCTCTCGATATCGGCAATATTCTCAATCAAACTGTCTACGTCCATCTTTCTCCTCTCGTTCTCGTTCAGCCTGAGACTTTCTTAAATATATGGGTTTTATATCATCCGAAGTCTCACCCTTTCCCTCTTCAAAATATATCTTTCCGAGGGATGCAACCGCTCCGGCTCTCTGTCTGTTAAGATGTGCCGGTGCAAACATTGTATCAACCTTTATGGTTTCATTTATTCTTTCCCTGAAAACAGGTATTCCGTCTCCGGTAAATATAACGGACCTGCCCATTTCATTTATTATATCGACCAAATCATTTATGTCCATAGCATCCTGTTCTTTCAACGTAACAAGACTACCGTTTTTGAATTCGTACAATGCAGTGTATACCTGATTTCTTCTAGCATCAAGTATAGGACAGATAAGTCTGTCGCTTCCCCATAAATTATAGGCAAGTGCGTGACATGTAGGTACCGCAACCACCGGTTTATCTATCGCCAGTCCGAGACCTTTTACTGTCGAAACACCTATTCTAAGTCCGGTAAACGAACCCGGTCCCGCCGCAACCGCAATCGCATCTATTTCATTTAAATCAAGCTCGGTCATCTTTACTATGGTATCAAACATCGGAAGCAATGTCTGAGAATGTGTCTTTTTATAATTTACCGAATACTCGGCAACAAGCAAATCATCTTCAACCAAAGCAACACTTGCAACCATTCCCGAGCTGTCAAATCCTAAAATTTTCATTAATCCATACCTTTTTTCTATTTAAACAATAAAGAGTCATTATTGTTTATTATTATATATCTTCTATCGTGATATTTCTATAGTCAAAACCTTTTTCAACGTCCTTCTTGATAATTACTCTTTTGTAATGAGTCGGAAGTATATCCTCAATAAGCTCTGCCCATTCTATAAGGCATACTCCGTCACCGTCTATCTTATCATAATAACCTATCTCGTCCATCTCATCGGGATCGCCGATCCTGTAAACATCAAAATGATA
>JAFSZR010000239.1 GCA_017459135.1 Lachnospiraceae bacterium
CTATGGCGGACAGGATTATACATTTTGAAGACGGAAGAATCATAAATGATACAGCTGAAACGAAATAAATTGTATTAATTTATTTTGAAATTTCTATTTAAAATATAAAATGAGGTTAAATCATGGAAAAAATATCATCACTTACTTTCAGATATATGAAGGTTAATTTAAAAAGAACAATATCCACATGTATCGGTGTTATAGTATCTACAATTCTTATATATATGATTTTTTCGATAGGTTACAGCCTTTATTTTTCATCTATGGAGGAAATGTATAAGGAAACAGGGCTTAATTGTGACGGTTTAATTATATGTGACGGTGCTGCGGCTAAAGAAATAGTTGCTTTGGCACAAAATGAGAACAAAAATGCGAATGATGCCGGAGTCGAATTATCATATGCATGGGCCGTGGCGAAAGATAATACGGATAATCTCAGATATAATTATTTTTATTTTAATGATTTTTCTTCAATGCCTATTAAACTTAGAATTATCAAAGGGACTTTTCCTAAAAATGAAAATTCGATATTAATTACGGAAAATATGGCAAATGATTTGAATGTGTCAATCGGCTCAAAATTTGAAATTAAAAATATCAAAGGTGAATCTGTCGAAAAGACAAAAGCTGTTTCGGGTTTTTTCGATGATTTAAAATTAAATGTTCCTTCCCAAAATGAAGAATTCAAGGGAATGTTTTGGGATAGTATATTAAATGAATCCGAAAACAATGTTTTTAACAGTGACGAGGTTTTTGTTTTTGTTACACTTAAAGACGGAAAAAATCTTAAAGAGCAGATCAATAAACTTGGAAATACATATAATGCAAAATATATCGAAACTTCCGAAGCTGCCATTTTATATTATAATCCGGAAAAAGATTTGGGATATACAGCATTCAGAGCCTTTCTTCTTTTGGTGGCATTTATAGGAATTATGATATCCGTTTTAATTATAAGAAATGCATTTAACATTTCAGTACATACAAGAAGTAAAGATTACGGAATACTAAGGTGTATCGGCATGAGCAGAAGACAGATAATATTAATTATATTGGGGGAAGCTCTTGTTATAGGTGTTATAGGACTTATATTCGGCCTTATTGCCGGACATATGATATCTGTTTATGTTTTTGCAATATTCAAAAGCACGCTTAAACTTAGTGCATATTATAGGATAAGGCTTGTTCCCGAAGCGATACTATTATCTGCTTTTGGCATAATGCTTGCTACATTTTATTCAATGATATCGCCCATAGAAAAGCTTTTTAAGATTAATCCCGTAAATGCACTTCGCATGACGGATGAATATAAATTAAACGAAAAAAAACTTAAGCCTAACCGCGGAAAAATTCTCGGTAAATTATTTGGGGTAGAAGCGGGATATGCTTATAAAAATGCTTTACGTGACAAAAAAAGGTTTCTTTTGCTTACCGTAACTTTAACAATATGGACAATACTTGCAGTTGCTGTATTTACAATTATGTCTTCGACAAAAAAAGCATTTTATGATATGACGGCACCTAAATGTGATTATGACGGAGCGATTGATTATTATGATGAATCGCAACAACAATATATGATTGACATGATAAAAGAAAGTGAGGAAGTAAAATCGTTTGTAAGTATGGATATGGCGATGATTAAGGACGAACCCGATGGAAAAATAACATGGTTGTGCTATGGCTTTTCGGATGATGAATATAAAAAATTCGCCAAAATAGCGGAAGGCTATGATGAAAGTAATAATCCTAAAGGTGTTTTGATTTGTTCGAATAAATATAAAACAGGCGATACTTTTTACGGTAAAGCCAAGGTCGCAGGAATAATCAATGATTACGACAGTCTGAAAAAAGAATTTGAAAAATATATTGAATACAATATTTCGGCAGCGAAGTTTTCAAATGTTTTGATTTATAATATCGATGATACATCTTTTATGAAAGAGGCATGCCTTGGCTTTTGTTACCATAGTCTGTTAATAGAATTTAAGAACGAATTGTCGCATCCTGTATTTGATAAAAAAATAAAAGAAAACAATCTTGATTTTTCTGACTGGTTTATAGATTATAAAGAAACAATAAAATCCTTAAAGGTAACAAAGATGGCGGTAATTTCATTTTTAATATTGATATTTATTTTATATATGATAAATACCATCAATATAAACAGCGCTGAGATGCTGCTTAGAAATACTGAGTTTAATATTCTGAGAACAATCGGGATGAGTAAAAAACAGGTTGATAAAATGTTATATCTTGAGGGTGTTATAATTAGTGTAATTGCAGCTATACCGGGAAGTATACTCGGAAGTATTGCCGGAAATGTTGTTGTATATTTTATGATGTTTTCCGAAATGGAGGATGACGGATTAAAGTTTACGCCGCATATTGATCCTCTGGCGATATTATTTATAACAGTAATATTATTATTTATAAACATATTTGCGGTTTTTATTACAAAACCGGAAAATGAAAATATATCTTTTGAATAAGGCGTGCCATGCACGCCTTAAATATTTGTAATATTAATGTAATATTTACTTGATTTTTATTGTGAAAAAGAATAGAATATATACTCGGAAGAAATTGGCTTTATTATTTATAAGGTCTAAAATAATATAAACGGAGGACTAAAAATGAGTAACAAACTTAGTATGTCAGCAGGTGACAGGATTAATGCCTTACTTGATGACTCAAGCTTTGTTGAAATCGGTGCATATGTTACAGCAAGAAGTACTGATTTTAACATGCAGGAAAAAGATTCTCCTAAAGACGGTGTTATTACCGGCTACGGAGTAATCAACGGAAAATTGGTTTATGTCTATAGTCAGGACGCAAGCATTCTCGGTGGTGCTGTCGGTGAGATGCACGCTAAGAAGATTGCCAAAGTTTATGACATGGCTATGAAAGTTGGTGCGCCTGTTATCGGACTTATAGATTGTGCCGGTATTAGACTTCAGGAGGCAACTGATGCTATGACAGCATTCGGAAGACTTTACATGAAGCAGACTATGGCTTCGGGAGTAATACCTCAGATTACCGGTATATTCGGAACTTGCGGAGGAGGAAGTGCACTTATCCCTGCTTTGTCAGACTTTACATTTATGACTGCTGACGGATCAAAGCTTTTTGTTAATAGTCCTAATGCATTGGATAATAATTATGAGGGTAAGCTTGATACTGCAACGGCTTCATATCTTTCAAACAATACAGATATGGTATCTGCTGTTTATGAGGATGATGCTGCAGTTCTTGCTGAAATCAGAAATCTTATAGATATTCTTCCTTCAAACAACGGAGATGAAGAAATCGCAGAGTGTAATGACGATCTTAACAGAACTATTGCAAATCTTGATTCATTCAAGGATGATGCAAGAGCTGTTATTCAGAATATTGCGGATAACAATATTTTCTTCGAGGCAAACAAGGATTATGCCAAGGAGATGGTTGTTGGATTTATAAGACTTGACGGACAGACAGTAGGTTGTGTTGCAAATCAGGTAAAGGACGGCGATTCAAAGCTTACTGCAGAGGGTGCTTACCTTGCAGCGGATTTTGTAAGATTTTGCGATTCTTTCAATATACCTGTAATTACATTTGTTAATACTAACGGATTTGTAGCAACGGTTGATAATGAAAGACGTATAGCTGATGCGGCAGCTAAACTTACTTATTCATTTGCTGATGCAACCGTTCCTAAGGTGACCGTTGTTATGGGAGATGCTTTCGGAACTGCTTATACAGTTATGAATTCAAAGTCAATCGGTGCTGATATGGTTTATGCATGGCCTACAGCAAAAATCGGAACTATGGATCCGGAGATGGCTGTTAAGATTATGTATGATGCTGAGATAGCTGCTTCTGATGATAAGGTTTCAAAGATTGCAGAGCTTAAGAAAGAATATACTGAATTACAGTCAAGTGCCATGGCAGCTGCGAAGCGTGGTTATATTGATGATATCATCGAGCCGGATGCAACAAGAAAGCGTATTATAGCTGCACTTGATATGTTATTTACAAAAGAAGATGTAAGACCGTTTAAGAAGCATGGAACAGTTTAAAGGAGAGGTTAAGAAAATATGAAATTGAGAAAATTATTATTGGTATTTTCAATATTAGCCGTAATGTTTTCTTTAACTGCATGCTCGGAAGAAAAAGAAAAGCCGTTTGATTATGATGAGACAGAAATCGTAATCACAGCTATGGATAGCTTTGAACAGTACAGAAAGGTCAGTGATGATTATATTGATTATTACATGGAGGCCGGTACGGAATTTGAGCAGTCCGCAGTTAAGGGTATAGACCAGGCTGTTAATAATGATAAAGTCGGTGAATTTGAAAGTTTCAAAACACCGGTTGAGTATTATAAAAGCGGTGGTCCGGATGCATTAAAAAATATTGATTATACAATTGAAAATGCTGAAGATTATGTAATGGTTACAGTAATTAACCATGCAGAAAACAGAGATGTTGAAGTTAAGGTTAAATTTGTTGAAAATCCTGATTACTTCGTTGAACTTGATCAAAAGAAGTCAAGTATTGACCCTGAAGATTACAGAGCTCAGTTTGAAGAAATGGCAAGTTATTACGGAATGACTGCCGAGGAGCTTATGGATGTTTATTTTGCTCAGTTCGGAGTAAGCAGTCTTGATGAGTTTATTGAGATGGATGTTATGTACCAGATGAGCTCAAGACCTTTTAAGGCGGTTGAAATGGTTGTTTCACCGGTTTATTCCAAGAAAGAGCTTATGGGTCAGGCAGGTATGAATACCTTGATTGGTATGGGTACGGTATTTGTAGTTCTGATATTTATTTCATTTATAATATCATTATTCAAATTCCTTCCTAAGTTATTTGGTAAGAAAGACAAAAACAAGGAAGAAGATAACGGTCCTTCGTTGCCGGTACCTGCACCGATACCTTCATTAATTCCTGCAGCTTCCGGTGATATTTCAGATGATGATGCACTTGTTGCTGTAATAACTGCTGCAATTCACGCTTATGAGGCAGCAAACGGAAACACAGACAGCAAAGATAAATTAGTCGTTCGTTCAATTAAAAGAGTTAGATAATAAAACAATCAGGAGGAAAATAAAATGAAAAATTATAGAATTACAGTAAATGGTACAGCTTATGATGTAGCTGTTGAAGAAGTATCAGGAGGAAGCGCACCTGCAGCTGTAGCAACACCTAAGGCCGCACCTGCACCAGCACCTGCACCAAAGGCTCAGGCTTCAGGAACAGCTGGAAGTGTAGTTGTAGCAGCACCGATGCCTGGTAAGATTCTTAATATCAAGTCAAGTGTTGGAGCCTCAGTTAAGAAGGGTGATGTTATTCTTGTTCTTGAAGCTATGAAAATGGAAAATGAGGTTGTTGCACCTGAGGATGGAACTGTAGCAAGTATCAATGTTGCAGCCGGTGACTCTGTTGAGGCCGGTGATACATTAGCAACCTTAAATTAATTTGCAATCAGGTTTCATTTATTAAAACAGGAGGTAACAGCTTAAATGAGCAGTTTTATGGATGTTCTTAAAAATCTGGCTGACCAGACAGGCTTTGCAAGTCTTACTTGGAAGCATTATGTAATGATTTTATTTGCTTTCCTTTTTATGTATCTTGCAATCGCTAAAGGTTTTGAGCCATTATTACTTGTTCCTATCTCATTTGGTATGTTCTTGGTTAATATGTTTCCGAGTATCATACAAGAGGGTGGACTTTTACATTATTTCTACAAATTAGATGAATGGAGTATATTACCTTCACTTATCTTTATGGGTGTAGGTGCCATGACCGACTTCGGACCGCTTATAGCCAATCCGGCAAGCTTCCTTTTGGGAGCTGCGGCTCAGTTTGGTATATACGCAGCATATTTCCTTGCCTTTCTTATGGGCTTCGATGGAAAAGAAGCAGCCGCTATTTCGATTATCGGTGGAGCCGACGGTCCTACATCAATCTTCCTTGCTGGTAAGCTTGGAATGGGTGGAACTCTTATGGGACCTATAGCTGTTGCGGCATATTCGTATATGTCACTTGTTCCGGTTATTCAGCCGCCTATAATGAAGCTTCTTACAACAGAGAAGGAAAGAAAAATAAAAATGGCACAGCTTAGACCTGTAACTAAGTTAGAGAAGATTTTGTTCCCTATCATCGTTACACTTGTAGTTGTTCTTATACTTCCGACTACAGCACCTCTTGTAGGTATGCTCATGCTCGGTAACTTATTCAGAGAGTGTGGAGTTGTTAAGCAGCTTACAGAGACTGCATCTAATGCCATGATGTATATAGTAGTTATTCTGCTTGGTACTTCTGTAGGTGCTTCAACAAGTGCAGAAGCTTTCCTTAAGGTTAGTACACTTAAGATAGTTCTTCTCGGACTTATAGCTTTCGCGTTTGGTACCGCTGCAGGTGTAATATTTGGAAAGATTATGTGTCTTGTCACTAAAGGCAAGGTTAATCCGCTGATAGGTTCGGCAGGTGTTTCTGCAGTTCCTATGGCTGCCAGAGTTTCACAGAAGGTTGGAGCAGAGGCTGACCCTACTAACTTCCTTCTTATGAATGCGATGGGACCGAATGTTGCGGGTGTTATCGGTACTGCGGTTGCCGCAGGTACGTTCCTTGCGATTTTCGGAGTCCATTAGAAGTAACATTTATAGAATATTAAACGGAGGTTAAGTTATGTCAGATGTAAAAAAACCGGTAAAGATTACCGAAACTATATTGCGTGATGCTCATCAGTCTCTTATTGCTACAAGAATGACTACGGAGCAGATGCTTCCAATCATAGACAAAATGGATGAAATTGGTTATTACTCAGTTGAGTGCTGGGGTGGTGCAACTTTCGATGCCTGTCTCAGATTTTTAAAGGAAGACCCATGGGTAAGATTAAGAAAGCTTAAGGACGGATTCAAGAAGACTAAGCTTCAGATGCTTTTCAGAGGTCAGAATATACTTGGATACAGCCCGTATGCAGATGATGTTGTAGAATATTTCGTACAGAAATCAATTGCTAACGGTATTGATATTATAAGAATTTTTGACTGCTTAAATGATATTAGAAATCTTGAGACAGCTGTTAAGGCTGCAAATAAGGAAAAAGGACATGCACAGGTAGCACTTTCATATACTCTCGGTGATGCATATACTATGGATTACTGGAAGAATATGGCAAAGCAGATAGAAGAGATGGGTGCTGATTCAATCTGTATCAAGGATATGGCAGGTCTTCTTGTTCCTACCGCTGCTACAAAGCTTGTTACAGCTCTTAAGGAAGGTACAAAGCTTCCTATACAGCTTCATACTCACTACACCTCAGGTGTTGCATCAATGACTTATATGAAGGCTGTTGAGGCAGGCTGCGATATCATAGATACAGCAATGTCACCTCTTGCTCTCGGTACTTCACAACCGGCTACAGAGGTTATGGTTAAGGCATTTGAGGGAACTGACTTTGATTCCGGTTTGGATCAGACTAAGCTTGCAGAAATAGCTGATTATTTCAGACCTCTTC
>JAFSZR010000017.1 GCA_017459135.1 Lachnospiraceae bacterium
GCTTTTTGATAAGGTAATAGCTTTTGATAACATAAGACAGAAGCTTGTAATAGTAGCCAATATTAAGACGGAAAATCTTGAAGCCGAATACGAAAAGGCAACTTCCGAGATTGACGAAATAATAGAGCTGTTAAAGACCGGCAAAGAGATAAAGGAAGAAAAGGCAAGAGTAACATCGGAATTCAGAAGACTCTTTAATGAAGATGAGTTTTGCGAAATGGTTGAAAAGGGTAAGAAGCATATTTTCGAGGGCGATATATTTCAGGTTGTTTTATCAAACAGACTTGAAGCCGATTTTGAAGGAAGCCTGCTTGACACCTACAGGGTTTTAAGAACTATAAATCCATCGCCTTATATGTTTTATTTTAGCGGTGATGACATGGAAGTTGCGGGTGCATCTCCTGAAACTTTGGTCAAGCTTGAAGACGGAGTCTTACATACATTTCCGCTTGCGGGCACAAGACCGAGAGGCAAAGATTTTGAAGAAGACAAAGCCTTGGAAGAAGAGCTTCTGGCAGACGAAAAAGAATGTGCCGAGCACAATATGCTTGTAGATCTTGGAAGAAATGACATAGGAAAGATAAGTGAGTTTGGTTCGGTCAAGCTTGAAAAGTATATGTCAATCGAAAGATACTCACACGTTATGCACATCGGGTCAACGGTTCGCGGAACGATAAGAAAAGACTGTACGACACTTGATGCGATAGATGCGATACTTCCAGCGGGAACACTTTCGGGAGCACCGAAGCTTAGAGCCTGCGAGATAATAAACGAGCTTGAGAACAACAAAAGAGGAATATACGGCGGAGCAATCGGCTATATAGACTTTACCGGAAACCTTGATACCTGTATAGCAATAAGAATAGCATTTAAGAAAAACAATAAAGTATTTGTTCGCTCCGGTGCGGGAATTGTAGCGGACAGCGTACCGAAAAATGAATATACGGAGTGCATCAATAAGGCAAAGGCAGTAATGACGGCCATAGAGTACTCAACGGAAATGGAGGGATAGGAATGATACTTTTAATAGACAATTATGACAGCTTTTCCTATAATCTGTTTCAGTATGTGGGAGAGCTCGGAGTAGAAATGAAGGTTATAAGAAACGATGAAATGACTGTTGAAGAAATAGCGGCATTAAAACCATCGCACATAATCATTTCACCGGGACCGGGAAGACCTTCCGATGCGGGCATAATAGTGGAAGCCGCAAGAAATCTTCCGAAGGACATACCTATCCTTGGTGTATGTCTCGGACACCAGGCAATCTGCGAAGCCTTCGGAGCGGTTATAACATACGCAAAGAAGCTTATGCACGGAAAACAATCCGACGTGGAAATCGATAATGAATCGGGATTGTTTAAAGATTTGCCAAAGCAGATCAAAGTTGCAAGATACCATTCACTTGCCGCAGATGAAAACACCTTACCGGATTGCCTTAGTGTAATCGGAAAAACCGCCGACGGCGAGATCATGGCTGTAAAGCACAAGGACTATCCGATATACGGAGTCCAGTTCCATCCGGAATCCATACTCACACCTGACGGCAAGACAATACTTAAAAACTTTATTGAGTTATAATTAGTTTAAAGTAAAATTATAAGAAGTGTAAGGTGTATATGAGTTTATAAACTCATATACACCGTAATATAAAAAGAAAAGAGGAAAATAAAATGATTAAGGAAGCAATTGTAAAAATAGTAGTTAAGCAGGATTTAACATATGATGAGGCATATGCCGTAATTTCGGAGATAATGAGCGGAGAGACTTCACCGACTCAGAACGCTGCATTTCTTGCGGCACTTTCAACAAAGAGTACAAAGGCGGAAACCATAGATGAGATAGCAGGCTGCGGTGCTGCCATGAGAGACAAGGCAACCAAGGTTGATACAACCGGAATTGATGCGATGGAAATCGTTGGAACAGGCGGAGACGGAGCACACAGCTTTAACATCTCTCCCACATCTGCAATCATTATGGCGGCAGCAGGCGTTAAGGTTGCAAAGCACGGTAACAGAGCTGCATCATCAAGCTCGGGAACAGCTGACTGTCTTGAAGCACTCGGAATTAATATTAACCTTGAGCCTGAGAAGTGTGTAGAACTTTTAAATGAAGTAGGTTTCTGTTTCCTCTTTGCTCAGAAGTATCACACATCAATGAAGTATGTTGGTCCGATTAGAAAAGAGCTTGGTATCAGAACAGTATTTAATATACTCGGACCTATAACAAATCCGGCAAGCCCTAAGGCACAGCTCTTGGGCGTATATGATGAGTTATTGGTTAAGCCGCTTGCACAGGTTCTTACAAGTCTTGGTGTTGAAAGAGGGCTTGTTGTTTACGGACAGGATAAGCTGGATGAGATATCTATAAGTGCACCAACCACAGTTTGTGAGTTCAGAAATGGATGGTATAAGGAATATGTAATCACTCCGGAACAATTTGGATTTGAAAGAGGAACAAAGGAAGACATAAAGGGAGGTACACCTTCCGAAAATGCACAGATAACAAGAGATATTCTTTCGGGAGCAGTCAAGGGACACAAGAGAAATGTGGTTCTTATGAATGCAGGTGCCGCACTTTATATCTACGGTAAGGCAGACTCTATCGAAAACGGTATTAAACTCGCAGCCGAGATGATAGACTCAGGCAAGGCAACCGAAACCCTCGAGAAGATAATTGAACTCACAAATAAATAACAGATAAACATAGATGATAATGGCTTGGCGGGAGTACATGCTTTCATAAGCAAACCTTATCGAGATGTCGGTACTTAGCGAGATATTTCGAGCTTAGTACCGTTACATCGAGGTAGAGCGAGAGCGTGTTTGTGATGAAAGCATGTACTTCCGCCAAGAAAGAAAAAAGGAGTTTACATGAATATTTTAGATGAACTTGCAGAGTATGCGAGAGTTCGCGTAGAAGAAAATAAAAAGAAGATTTCGCTTAAAGAGTTAAGGAGCAAAGCACTTTCTCTTCCGAAGGGAAACTTTGAGTTTGAAAAAGCTTTGGCAAAACATGGAGTTTCCTTTATCTGCGAAGTTAAGAAAGCATCACCGTCTAAAGGTGTTATTGCGGAAAACTTTCCTTATCTTGACATTGCAAAGGAGTACGAGAAAGCAGGTGCCGATTGTATATCGGTTCTTACGGAACCGAAGTGGTTTCTCGGAAGCGATGAATATTTAAGAGAGATTACGGGCACTGTTTCGATTCCTGTTATAAGAAAAGATTTTACCGTTGATGAATATATGATATACGAGGCAAAGGTTCTCGGTGCAAAGGCGGTTCTTCTTATATGCTCGATACTCGGAGAAGAAACCATCAAAGAGTACATAAAAATATGTGACAACCTTGGTATTTCCGCCTTGGTTGAAGCTCATGATGAGACGGAAATCAAAATGGCCGTTGATGCGGGTGCAAGGATTATCGGGGTAAATAACCGTAACTTGAAGAATTTCAGTGTTGATATAGGTAACAGTAAAAGATTAAGAGAACTTGTGCCTGAAGGAGTGCTCTTCGTGGCAGAAAGCGGAATTAAAAACAGAGGAGATATAGCAGCACTTGAAGAGATAAATGCAGATGCGGTTTTGATAGGCGAAACGCTTATGAAATCGGCAGATAAGAAAAAGATGCTTGATGAGCTTAAGGGAATATAAAGGCGGTATTTTATGACAAAGATTAAACTGTGCGGATTAAGATTTGACGAGGACATAAACTGTGTCAATGAGCTTTTGCCGGAATATATAGGATTTGTTTTTTGGAATAAGAGTAAAAGATATATTGAACCCGAGGATGCTTATTATTTAAAGCAAAGACTTGACAGAAGAATTAAAGCCGTCGGCGTTTTTGTCGACGAACCGATAGAACGTGTTGAAGAATTATTAAAAAAAGGTATAATTGATATTGTGCAGCTTCATGGAGATGAAGGCGATGCATATATACACAGATTGAAGTTGGATTATAATTGTGAAGTAATAAAAGCTTTTAAGATCAGAAATAATGAAGATGTACTGGCAGCAAATAATTCAACAGCAGACATGGTCTTACTTGATTCGGGTATGGGAAGCGGCGAAATCTTTGACTGGACATATATTAAAGCTATTGAAAGACCGTACATTCTTGCCGGAGGGCTGACGCCGGAGAATGTAAACGGCGCCGTAGAGGAATTAAAACCTTACGGTGTCGATGCAAGTTCGTCACTTGAGACAGGCGGAAAAAAAGATGCAGAAAAAATGAGAAAATTTGTTGAAGAAGTTAGAAAGACGGAAAGGATATAAGATGGGAGAAAATAAAGGACGTTTTGGAATTCATGGCGGACAGTACATTCCGGAAACATTGATGAATGCTGTTATTGAACTTGAGGAAGCTTATAATCATTACAAGGATGATAAAGAATTTCAGGATGAATTAAATGAACTTTTAAATAATTATGCTAACAGACCTTCGGGATTATATTTTGCAAAGAAGCTTACTAGAGAACTCGGCGGAGCAAAGATTTATCTTAAGAGAGAAGATTTGAATCATACGGGAGCACATAAAATTAATAACGTACTCGGACAGGCTTTGCTTGCAAAGAAAATGGGAAAGACAAGACTTATAGCCGAGACAGGTGCAGGTCAGCACGGAGTTGCAACGGCAACAGCAGCTGCACTTCTTGATATGGAGTGCGTGGTATTTATGGGCGAAGAGGATACCAAAAGACAGGCACTTAACGTTTATCGTATGAAGCTTCTCGGAGCGGAGGTAATACCTGTTACAACAGGAACAGCAACATTAAAGGATGCCGTTTCCGAGGCTATGAGAGAATGGACATCAAGAATCGATGATACTCATTATTGTCTCGGTTCGGTTATGGGACCTCATCCGTTCCCTATTATCGTTCGCGATTTCCAGGCTGTTATTTCAAAAGAAATAAAAGAGCAGGTGCTCGAAGCGGAAGGAAGACTTCCTGATGCTGTCATAGCCTGTGTGGGCGGCGGTTCAAATGCCATAGGAAGTTTTTATAATTTTATAGATGATAAAGATGTGCGACTTATAGGTTGTGAGGCTGCCGGAAGAGGTATAGATACATTTGAAACCGCAGCTACCATAAATACCGGAAAGCTCGGTATTTTCCATGGTATGAAATCATATTTCTGTCAGGATGAAGAGGGTCAGATTGCTCCTGTATATTCGATATCCGCAGGACTTGATTATCCCGGTATCGGACCTGAACATGCATGGCTTCACGATATCGGACGTGCGGAATATGTTGCGATTACCGATGATGAAGCGGTAGAAGCATTTGAGTTTTTGTCAAGAACGGAAGGAATTATACCTGCAATTGAATCTTCGCATGCTGTTGCATATGCCATGAAGATTGCACCGAAGATGGATAAAGATAAGATAATCGTAATAACGATTTCCGGACGCGGAGATAAGGATGTTGCAGCTATTGCAAGATACAGAGGAGAAAATATCTATGAGTAGAATAAAGGAAGCATTTAATAATAAAAAAGCATTTATACCGTTTGTAACATGCGGTGATCCTGATATAGAAACAACCAAGGCAATCGTTAAGGAAATGGTAAAGAACGGAGCAGACCTGGTTGAGCTCGGTATTCCTTTTTCGGATCCTACGGCAGAAGGACCGACAATTCAGGGTGCAAATTTGCGTGCATTAACAGGTGGAGTAAATAAAGAAAAGATTTTTAATATGGTCAAAGAATTACGAAATGATGAGGGTATAACAATACCGCTCGTATTTATGACCTATGCCAATGTTGTATTTTCGTACGGAGCTGAAAATTTCTTTAAAAACTGCAGTGAGATAGGCATTGACGGAGTTATACTTCCTGACCTTCCTTTTGAGGAAAAAGGAGAGTTTGAGGAAGTAGCCGAAAAGTATGGTGTTGATTTGATTTCTCTTATCGCACCGACATCGGCAGGAAGAATTGCCATGATAGCAAAGGAAGCAAAAGGATTCATATATATTGTTTCAAGTCTCGGTGTTACGGGAACGAGAAGTGCCATAACCACGGATGTAGCTTCTATTGTTAAGGTTGTTAAGGAAAATGCCGATGTACCTTGTGCAATAGGTTTTGGAATTTCCAACCCTGAGCAGGCAAAGAAAATGTCTGAGTCTGCAGACGGAGTTATAGTCGGTTCCGCTATTGTAAAGATAATTGAAAAATACGGAAAAGATGCTGTAGCACCTGTCGGAGAATTTGTAAAGAGTATGAAGGATGCTATAAGCTAATACCGGAGGTCTATAAAAGGGGGGGCTGATAGTAAAATGAAGAAAAAAATAATCGCTTTATTTTTAGTATGCATAATGTTGCTTAGTTTTACGGGTTGCGGGGAAAGTAAAAAAATTGATTCTGAACCGGACGGAACCCCGGATGATACCGAATACTCTGTTATCGGTGGAGGACAAAATCGTTCAACGGAAGAAAGTACAAGTCAGACGACTGATACTACAGAAACAAATAATAATTCAGATGCTAATGTAAAGGTTACGCCAACAGAAAATGCATCGATAACATGGACGAGTTATACCACACCTGAAGGATATATGACACTTGATATTCCGCAGGGATGGGAAGTAATGAATTTGAATATTGACGTTATAGGATATTTGCTTTTGGTTTATGATCCTAATTCTGTCGGAAGAAGATTCTTTTTCAGCACGGCAGTGACATCATATCCGTCACAAGACGAATGGGCATGGTGGAGACAGACCTTAAAGGAGTATTCGGGTGTTGATTACGGTGAAAACTGGTATATAAGTCCACAGGCATCGACACAGTCGTTGTTTGAAAACAGCGGTGGTTTTTTCGGATATACGAATTTTAATGTTATTGATAATCTTGGCCAGAACGGTTATGGAGGAGATGTGCTTCAGGCAACCTGTACCCTTGACGGAATAAATGTCGAAGGCGTTTTTTCGGCAGCGGTTGTTGATATGCCGGTTCAGTTAAGTCCGTATCTTGCGGATGGATCAATGGATCTTGTTGAAGGTACTGTTATTATGACTGCTCCTGAAGAGGAATATACTAACTGGGAAGGAGTTCTCGGTCAGATGTTTGCAAGTCTTACATTTTCGGATCAGTATTGGACTGACAGAGCAGCCATGCAAAGACAGATGCAGCAGACTGCAAATTACTTAAGCTATCAGGCTGACGTTATGAGCGATATGATTATGGATACCTGGGAGAAGAGAAGTAATTCATATGACATACAATCACAGCAGTACAGTGATGCAACTCTCGGAAGGGAACGTATATATGATACCGAAACGGGTGAAGTTTATTATGCCGATAACGGATGGAGTGACGGATATTACGGTAACAGATATCAGCTTGTGACACCGGGTTCGGAGCTTTATAACTTACCTGTAACAGGAACAATCAGTTATTAGTTTCGGAAAGAAAAAAACTATGATGCAACATATTATCTTACTCGACATCATAGTTTTTTTTATGATATAATGTAGTTTGCGACAGAAAACAATAAGGAGGCAGATTTATGACGGATAAGGATAAAAAAGATCTAATCAATGAGCTTGAAAAGAAGTTTAAAAAAAGTGATAATTCCGAAAAAATGAAAAATACCGTAAACAAGGCTTGGATGCTTTTGATTCTTGTGATAGCGGTTATTATTACATATAACATATCCGCCAAGCTTCATACAAAAAAGAAACCTAATATAGATACTGCATTTATCAGTGCAAAGCTTGAAAATATAAGTGAGCTTGCGACTGCAGAACTTGAATATACAGGTCTTATTTCTTATTCGGAAGGAAAAATACCGTTTATAACACAGACCGGTTTTACCATGATATATACAGCCGGTGTAAAGGCCGGTGTGGATTTGTCCAAGATGGATATAAATGTTACGAAGGACAAGGTAACGGTAAATTTACCGAGAGCAGAGGTGCTTTCGATACAGGTTTATACCGATTCCATAGATTTTTATGATGAGATGCATTCGCTTTTTAACTGGAGTGACAAGTATGATGTTACCGAAGCAATAAAAGCAGCCGAAGACGATGTGGCCGGTAAGGTCGAAAGATTTGAACTTATTGATAAGGCTGAGGAGCAGACAAGGACAGTTATCGAAAGTATATTGAAAGATTCTATTGGAAAAAGAGAGTTAGTTATCAATTTTGTAGAACCTGAGACAAAATAAAAAACATACTGTCTTAGTATTTGGTACTAAGACAGTTTTTTGTTGTTTTTTTATATTTTTTAAAAAAAATACTTGCTTGCTACGCAGCGTAATATAGTAATATCGCCATTAAAGGAGGTGAAAATGCTGTGTCAAAATATACGACCGGTGAGATGGCCAGGCTTTGTAATGTTACCGTAAGGACTGTCCAATATTATGACTCAAGAGGAATATTAAGTCCTGCCGAACTGAGTGAAGGCGGAAGAAGACTTTATTCGGATGAGGATTTAAAAAAATTAAAGATTATATGCTTTTTAAGAGATGTAGGTATATCAATCAAAGGAATAAATGAACTTTTAAGTGATGAACATCCCGAAAAGGTCATATCGGTCTTACTCGAAGAACAGGAAAAGCTTCTTTCGGAAGAGGTTGCCGACAGAAAAGAAAAATTGGATAAAGTCATAGAAGTAAAAAAAGAACTTAAAAGCATGGAAGGTTTTTCGGTTGAATCCATAGGTGACATAGCATATATGATGGAAAACAAAAAGCGGTTGAAGAAAATTCACCGTTTGATGATTATCGGCTGCATACCGATTGAGGTGTTTGAGATTTTATTTTTGGCGCTTTGGATTTTTAAAGGAATATGGATTCCTTTTGTAGCATTTTTACCGGTAGAACTTGTTTTAGGATTTGTAATCAGCAAGGTTTATTTTGAAAAGGTTGCTTTTATCTGTCCCGAGTGTCACGGTATATTTAAAGCTTCGCATGTTGAGGGCTTTTTGGCACCTCATACACCGAGATTAAGAAAACTAAAATGCGGTTGTTGCGGATACAAGGGTTATTGTGTTGAAACTGCGGCTATATCTGAAAACAGTCCATCAAGGTAGGGTGGTTTATTGTATTAAAAAAGGAGAAAATTAAAATGAATGAATTAAAAGAATATTTACCGATTATTATACCGATAGCTATTGCACAGCTGATTTTGCTAGTTATTACGCTGCGTCACATATTTACCCATGATAATTATAAGAGGGGAAACAGATTACTTTGGGTGATTGTTGCAATAGTAGGAATGGAGTTTGTCGGACCGATACTTTATTTTTTACTTGGCAAGGAGGAAGAATGATTTGGAAGTCTTAAGTATTGACAATCTTTGTAAGAGCTTTGGCGATAAGGAAGTACTAAAGGGAGTAACCCTTAAGGTGCCGGAAAACAGCATATTTGGATTTATCGGAAAGAACGGTGCAGGTAAGACAACGACTATGAAGCATATCCTCGGGCTTATGAAGGGCGATGAGGGAGAGATTAAGGTTATGAATGAAAAGGTTGTGTACGGTCAGACTGCGACCAACAGATTCATAGGCTATCTGCCCGATGTACCGGAATTTTACGGTTTCATGAATGCAAGAGAGTATCTTTCGTTTTGCGGAGAGATAACGGGAATGGAAAAGAAGAATATTAACGAGAGAAGTGAAAAGCTTCTTTGTGCGGTAGGTCTTGATAAGGAAAAACACAGGATAAGAGGTTATTCAAGAGGCATGAAGCAGAGGCTTGGGATAGCACAGGCTTTATTAAACAGTCCCAAGCTTCTTATCTGCGATGAGCCGACCTCAGCTCTTGATCCTGTAGGACGTAAGGAAATACTTGATATTCTTATGTCCGTAAGAGACAAAACAACAGTACTCTTTTCAACGCATATTCTGGCGGATGTGGAACGTATATGCACTGATATAGCTTTTCTTGATGAAGGGAGCATAAAGCTTTCCGGAAAGATAGCGGATATAAAGGGCAAATATCGCTCGAACGAGTATATGATAGAGACGGAGGATGAGGCTTCAAGGAAAGTGCTTTTACAGAAATTTGACAAACTTAAGGAAGAAAAAGGTCAGCTTGAATCGGTTCTCTTGTTTAAGGAAACCGATTATGATATACATACGGTGCTGGCATTTGTTGCAGAGAAAAAACTTCCGGTTATAAAAATCGAGAGGGTTGAGCCTTCTCTTGAAAATCTGTTCCTGGAGGTGGTACATTAATGAGAACCTTAATCGCATTTACCAAAAAGGAATATATGGAGCAGGTAAGAAGCAGGAAATTACTTGTACTTGGGATTATATTTTTAATACTTGGACTGATGAATCCTCTGGTGGCAAAGCTTATGCCTAAGATAATGGAGGGGATGGCAGATCAGCTTGCCGAAAGCGGATTGACGGTTGGAGAAATCAAGGTAACGGCTCTTAATTCGTGGGAGCAGTTCTTTAAAAATATTTCAACCGGACTGATTGCGTTCGTACTGCTTGAAAGCGGTTTGTTTACCAGGGAATATCAGTCAGGAACGCTGGTTTTATCATTAACAAAGGGGCTTAAAAGATATAAGGTTGTTCTTGCAAAGATTTTTGTTTTGCTTACGCTTTGGACTGCATTTTTCTGGATGACATTTATTATAACCTATGTTTATAATGATTTTTACTGGGATAACAGTGAGGCAAGCCATCTGCTTTTTTCGGGTATATGCTGGTGGCTTTTCGGAGCATGGGTAATATCGATAATGGTATTGGTATCAACTGTTTCAAAAAGCGGAAGCAGTGTACTTCTTGGAACGGGTGGAATTGTATTTTTTATTTATCTTTTGGGCATGATACCAAAAGTTGAAAAATATCTTGAAATAAAGCTTACCGAAGGCCTGAAACTTGTTAACGGTCAAAGTGTGGTATCGGATTATGTTCCGGCTCTTATTATTACGCTGATTGTAAGTGATGTGTTTTTTATTGCTTCCATATTTATATTTAATAAAAAGAGCATATAGAATTTGTATTATAAAAGTGTAAAAAAACAGTGTATTTTATTGCAATTATTAAAGGGAAGTGTTATATTAAATAACACTTCTTTTTTGTAAAAAAAGGATGTTTTCTCAATAATAAACTGAGATTAGAGAAAGGAATTTGTGATGAAGGAAAAAAAACTATCGGAATTTATGGGCGTCAGAGAGAGTATACGTGTTCTTGATGCAACTTTAAGAGATGGTGGGCTTGTAAATAATTTTTATTTTGAAGATGAGTTTGTACGTGAGCTTTATCAGACCAATATTAAAGCGGGCGTTGACTATATGGAGCTTGGTTACAAGGCTTCAAAGGAAATATTTTCCAAGGACGAGTTCGGGGTATGGAAATTCTGCGATGATGAGGATATACTTCGTGTAATCGGAGAAAACAGCGAAAAGAAGATTAAGCTTGCGGTCATGGCTGATGTGGGAAGGTGCGACTATAAAACGGATATTAAGGACAGATCAAACAGTCCCGTGGATATGGTTCGTGTGGCTACATATGTTCACCAGATGCCGGGCGCAATTGATATGATAGAAGATGCAAAAAAGAAAGGCTACGAGGTAACCTGTAATATCATGGCTATATCTACGGCACAGGAGTCTGACGTAAAGGTCGCACTCGAAATGCTCGGTAATTCACCGGTAGATATAATCTATATAGTAGACAGCTTCGGTTCACTTTATCCGGAGCAGATTGCACGTATCGCAGATTTGTATCTGTCATATGGAGAAAAATATAATAAGAAAATCGGTATGCATGCGCACACTAATCAGCAGCTTGCATTTGCAAATACGCTTGAGGCATGCGGCGACGGGGTTGATTTCCTTGACGGAACCTATAACGGAATGGGACGTGGAGCCGGCAACTGTTCAATAGAAAATCTTATAGGATGTCTTAAGAATCCTAAGTATTCGATTTATCCGGTTATAAAGTTTATCGAAAAATATATGATTCCGCTTCGCGAATCGGGAGTTGTATGGGGCTATGATATGCAATACTTATTGACAGGTATCCTTAACCAGCATCCTCGCAGCGCTATCTCTTATACAAAGGATAAGCGTAAGGATCTTGTAAATTATTATAACGAACTGACTCAGCAGGAGTAGTATTTTGTGGTAGCAGTTCGGATTATTATAAAGAAACGGAGAGGTGAATGATATGTTTTATGATTTTTCTTATATCCTTGTAATTATCGGTGCCGTCATAAGTATGATTGCATCGTGGAATGTTAACGCAACCTTCAAAAGATACAGTAATGTCAGAAACAGCAGAGGCATAACTGCCGAGCAGGCGGCACAGAAGATACTTAATGATGCCGGAATTCATGATGTAAGAATCGAAAGAATAAGAGGAAATCTGACGGACCATTATTCACCGGGGGAAAAGGTCTTGAGACTTTCGGACAGCGTATTCGGACAGACATCGGTTGCGGCTATCGGAGTTGCAGCCCATGAGTGCGGACACGCGATACAGCATCAGGTGGGATATGGACCGCTTAAGTTAAGATCATTTTCGGTACCTGTTGCAAATATCGGCTCAAAGCTTTCATGGCCTATAATTATTGCCGGTCTTGTAATGGGCTCGACAGGCTTTGCGATGCTTGGCGTTTGGTTGTTTGTAGCAGTAGTATTTTTCCAGCTCATAACACTTCCTGTAGAATTTGATGCATCACACAGAGCCATAAAGATACTTGATAACAGCGGTATGCTTGCGGGAGGCGAGCTTTCAGGCTCAAAGAAGGTTCTTGTTGCAGCGGCTCTTACCTATGTGGCAGCACTTTTCTCAACCATCCTTCAGCTCCTTAGGCTTATTATGATAGTCAACAGCAGCAGGAGAGATTGATATGTTAGCGGACAGACTTATGGTTACATTTATTAAATGATTAATTAAAATGCTTCGCAGAAATGCGGAGTATTTTTTTAATAAATAATGACAAAATGTCATTGACAATTACGGCGGCGACTGGTACAATTGTGACAATGTCAGTATGTCAAAAAGGATGTGAGCTTTATGGGAAAGATAGATGCCAGAACACATGAATATTTAAGTGATAATCGAAGATTTGCGGATGTTATCAATTATTATATTTATGACGGAAAACAGGTTGTTAAACCGGATGATTTACATGAAATGGATGCATCTGAAATTGTATTTCCATATAGTAAAGGAAACAATAAATCAGATGTAATACAGAAATATCGGGATATTCTAAAATGTGCATGCACTATGACGGATAATAAGGTGAATTATTTGATTTTAGGTATAGAAAATCAATCTGAAATTCATTATGCTATGCCGGTTAAAAATATGTTGTATGATGCAGAACAGTATACTAAACAGGTTTTATCCAAGGCTAAAAAACATCGAAAAAATAACATATATAATAATATGATAACGAGTGGAGAGTTTCTTAGTGGATTTTATAAGGACGATAAGCTTGTTCCTGTAATCACGATAGTTGTATTCTGGTCGGCTGATGAATGGGATGGACCAAAGGATTTACATTCTATGATGGAGACAGATGATACTAATATATTAAAATATGTTCCTAATTATAAAATTAATCTGATTTCTCCATATAGTATTAATGACTTTGAATTTGAAAAGTTTAATTCTTCATTAGCTGAAGTGTTAAAATATATAAAGTATTCAAATGATAAGGATGCATTGAAAAATATATTGGAAAATGATAAAGTGTATGAAAGTATAGATAGAGAAACTGCCGAACTTATAAGGGATGTTCCCGGTTCGAATTTAAAGTTTGAGAAAGAAAAGGAGAATATTAATATGTGCAAGGCAACGGAAGATATGGAGAAGGAAGCAGCGGAAAAAAGAGCAAAGGAAATAGCAAAAGCTTTATTGGATATTGGTAATAATTCATACGAAGAAATATCCAGAGCTACAAAACTGCAGATTGAAGAAATAAAAAGCTTGGCAGAGAAAACAGCTGAATAAAAGGGTGGATTTGGTATGAAAATTGAAACTTATGAGGATGCAATTCTTAGAATAAAAGAATTGGAGAAAGAAAATAAACAGTTAAAGGTTGAGATAGATGAATTAAAAAGTAGAAAAACGAGTGGCAGAAAGAAACATAATGATAAGTGGATGGAGTCGTACAATGATTTTGCAATTCTTCATGAAAAAGGAATGACGATTGTTGAAAATGCAAAGATAAATAATATAAGCGTTCGAACCGCTTATAGATATAAGGCATATTTTGATTCCATGAATAATAAAAAATAAAGCATTTAGCGAGTTTAAATGTTTTGGGAATAGGCGAATTATTATATTTGTGTACATCATGTACACCAAAAAACATCTTCCTATATGTATTATATTGCATATAGGAAGATGTTTTTTATTGGATTAGAC
>JAFSZR010000240.1 GCA_017459135.1 Lachnospiraceae bacterium
ATATGACTATGAAGGAAGCTGCCAATCTTGCAAGGACAGCAGATGTAAAGGAAATGTGGCTTACACATTTCAGTCCGGCAACAAACAGACCTGCGGAATTTGAAGATATGGTTAAGAATATATTCCCGCGCGCTGTTATAGGGAAGGACCGAATGGATAAAGAACTTAAGTTTGAAGACTAAACGTCGTTTGATTAATGTTTTATAAGGAGGCTGCCTATGAAAAAGAAAAAGGGTTCGCTTGAAAACTTCAAATTTGTAATCGTGGCAGTTATATTGGTTACTGCGGTGTTGTTGTATTTTAATCACCTTGGAAATAATTCTTCCAAGAGAAAAGAAAAAGCAACAAAAACAGAAATGCAGGAACTTGAAACATATGATTTTATAAGTAATTATCCAAAGACACCGCGAGATGTGGTAAAGATGCATTGCAGATTTTTCAAGCTGTTTTACGGTGAGGGCGTTTCCGATGATGATTTGGTTATTTTAAATCAGCAATTAAGATATCTTTATGCACAGGAGCTTATTCAGATAAATTCCGAAAACGACAACCTGGTAAACCTTAAAAAGAACATTACCAGAATGAAGGAAGAAGGATATAACTATCTTGTATATGAGCTTCCTGAAGCAAGCCAGGTGCAATACTACACGAGAGACGGAAGAGAGATGGCGGCGTTGGAGGTAACGCTTACGCTTGATACTTCCGATTCCAAAGCGTATATGTATGTGGTTTACGTGCTGGTAAAGGAAAATGAAAATTGGAAGATATATGCATGGGGAGCACCGAATATGTCAAATCAGAGTATTGAAAACTGATTTGAAATTTGTATAGCCATGCATCATAAAATTATTTAAATGAAGGACAAAAAAATGAGTGTCAATATACTTGCAATAGAATCTTCGTGTGACGAGACTGCGGCTGCAATCGTCGCAGACGGACGAATTGTAAAATCAAATATTATTTATTCTCAGATTGAATTACATAAATTGTACGGCGGTGTTGTTCCGGAAATAGCATCAAGAAAACATGTGGAAAAGGTCAATCAAGTTATAAGAGCTGCTATTAAGGAGGCAGAGGTTAGTTGGGACGATATAGATGCGGTCGCCGTAACATACGGTCCGGGACTCGTCGGTGCTTTGCTTGTAGGTGTAAGTGCAGCGAAGGCAATTGCCTACGCAAAACAAAAACCATTGGTTGGCGTGCATCATATTGAAGGTCATATTGCGGCGAACTATATAGAAAATCCCGGATTAAAACCACCGTATATGTGTATGGTCGCTTCCGGCGGACATTCACATCTTGTACATGTGCTTGATTATAATCAATACAAGATAGTGGGAAGAACAAGAGATGATGCTGCGGGTGAAGCATTTGACAAAGTTGCACGTGCTATAGGACTCGGCTATCCGGGAGGACCAAAGATAGATAAACTTGCAAAAGAAGGAAATCCTCACGCAGTGGAATTTCCGCGTGCACATATGGAAGATTCTTATGATTTTTCTTTCAGCGGGCTTAAGTCGGCAGTGCTCAATTATCTTAACGGCTGTCAAATGAAAGGAATAGAAGTCAACAATGCGGATATAGCAGCTTCATTCCAAAAGGCGGTAATAGATGTATTGGTGGACAATTCGATAAATGCGGCAAAGGCAAACGGATGCAAGAGTGTGGCTTTGGCGGGCGGAGTGGCTTCCAACTCATCCTTGCGTGAAGCTATGAGAAAAGCTTGCGAAGAAAACGGATTTAAATTTTATAATCCGTCACCGATATTCTGTACGGATAACGCGGCTATGATCGGAGTTGCCGGATATCATGAATACATGGCGGGAGTAAGACATGGCTGGGATTTAAATGCCGAACCTAATCTTCCTATGAAGACGATATAAAAATGATTGGAAATGTATCGACATATTTGAATTGACTTTGCGTAAGTAATAAGGAGATAAATATGGCAGTTGCTGTAGTACTCGCTGGCGGAAGCGGCAGCAGAATGAAGTCTGATGTTGCCAAGCAGTATATAAAAATTAATGATAGGGAAGTATTATATTATCCTTTATATACATTTCAAAACAATGAGAATATCAGTAGGATAATTCTCGTTACAAGAGAATCGGATATTGAGTTTTGCAAAAAAGATATAGTAGCAAAATACAACTTTGATAAAGTCAGTGATGTTATCGCCGGAGGAAAAGAAAGATATAATTCTGTTTATAATGGCATAGTTAAATTTACTGAATATAGTAAAAGCAGCGATGACGATAGGGTTTCGGATAATGATTTGGAAAGCTGTGATGAAATTGTTTTAATTCATGACGGTGCCAGACCTTTTGTTACGGATAAAATGATTGACGATGCAATAAGTACCGTTAAGGAATGCGGTGCATGTACGGTAGGCGTTCCTGTGAAGGACACAATAAAGGTTGTTGATGAAAACGGCTTTGGAGTTGATACTCCGGACAGAAAAACACTTTGGCAGATACAGACACCGCAGGGATTTAAAATAAAGATTATTAAAGAAGCATATGAAGCAATGTTTGACGAACAGAAAAACAATGCCGGTACAAACCACAATATAACTGATGACACAATGCTTGTAGAACTATATAAAGGTGTTCGTTCCAAGGTTATTTTCGGTGCATACGAGAATATAAAAATCACGACTCCGGAGGATGTGGAGACCGCAAAAATCATTGTTGAAAATTTCTTTAAAAAAAATTAAAAAATTAGTTGACAACATACTTTCTTTTTGATAAGATAATCAAGTCGCTGAACGAAACAGCGATTTTTAATTGCAAAAAAAATAAGCGAAAATGTTATGGAGAGATATCGAAGTGGTCATAACGAGGCGGTCTTGAAAACCGTTTGTCCGCAAGGGCGCGAGGGTTCGAATCCCTCTCTCTCCGCTAGCATCCGTAAAGATGCGTTATTG
>JAFSZR010000241.1 GCA_017459135.1 Lachnospiraceae bacterium
ACTGCGCAAAAGGCAATCTTGCATGTAGCGTTCCGACCTTACATGAAGGCATAGACGATGCATTTGAAGAAAATAACTGATATATTTTAAAATTCGAAAAGGAGGATATAGAATAATGGCTAGTACACAGCAGATTGATAACTTAGTTGGAATGTTAGATGGATATGTAGAAAAAGGTGGATATCACTTAAATGTTAACGTATATAACAGAGATACATTACTTGATGCACAGAAGCATCCTGAGAACTACCCACAGCTTACTATCCGTGTTTCAGGATACGCAGTAAACTTTATCAAGCTTACTCCTGAGCAGCAGGCTGACGTTATCTCACGTACATTCCATGAGTCACTTTAATTTTTAGTGAATAATGGTTTTCAAAAGAGACCGTGCTTTTAGCCGGTCTCTTTTTTGACTTAAAAGTGAGTCGAAAAATATTTAACAAACATAGTAAATGCATAAATAGCTATGGAATTATAAATGACGTTTGTGATATAATAATCGAAGTAAAGGATATTAAAAAAGAGGTGACAGATTATGGAAGGTTTGATTCATTCGATAGAAACATTCGGTACGGTTGACGGACCGGGTACAAGATATGTTGTATTTGTAAAGGGATGTCCTATGAGATGTAAATATTGTCATAATCCCGATACATGGGAGGCCGTTGGTGCAACAAAAATGACACCGGACGAAATATTAAAGGATTATGACGGATATAAAGAGTTTTATAAAAACGGCGGACTTACCGTAACAGGTGGTGAACCTCTTGTACAGATTGACTTTTTGATTGAGCTTTTCGAAAAAGCCAAAGAAAAGGAAATTCACACATGCCTTGACACATCGGGAATTATGTTCAGAAGAGATAATCCCGAAACTCTCGCAAAATATGAGAGGCTTATGAAATCAACTGACCTTATTATGCTTGATATCAAACATATTGATCCTAAGGAACATCTGGAGCTTACACAGCAGCCTTGCGATAATATATTTGATTTTCTTAAGTTTTTGGACGAGCAGGAAAAAGAAATCTGGATAAGACATGTTGTTGTTCCGGGCATAACACTTGTTCCGGAATATCTCAAGAGACTCGGTGAGTTCCTTGCACATTTCAAACACATAAAGGCATTGGACGTACTTCCATATCATGACATGGGAAAGACAAAGTACGAGCAAATGGGTATCGATTATGTATTAAAGGATACTCCTCAGGCTACGAAGGAGCAGGCTATAGAAGCGAGAACCACGATTATAGATGCCATGAGAGAAGAAAGAAAAAAGATGGAAATGGAACATCATCTTGAATAATTAAGTCATATAATCGATATAATGACATAAGATTATATAAAATCACGTCATAATCGGAGTGACTTTGTCTGATGAGAAGAATACTTCGAAATAATGAAAAAAAGTGCCGATATTCCGGACAAAACTATCCTTTAAGGGTATTTATGGGGATGTTGGTATTTTTTTTATTGATGCTTGTAAATTGTTTTGAATTCTTTTGCGGAGCCGAAGAAAAAAACAAAGAAATGATTATAGTGATAGATGCGGGACACGGCGGAAACGATCCCGGTAAGGTTAGTGCGGACGGAATTACCGAAAAAGATATTAACCTTGAAATAGCACTTAAGCTTAAAGAAGAGTTTGAAAACAGAGGGGTAAAGGTTATACTGACAAGGGATTGTGATAAATGTCTGGCGGATCCGGGAGCAACAAACAAAAAGAAATCGGATATGATAAAACGTATGGAAATTGTAAATGACAGCGGTGCGGCACTTTTGATCAGCATACATCAAAACAGTTATAAGGATTCAAAGGTAAGGGGAGCACAGACTTTTTATTACGGAAGCTCAAATGAAAGCAAAAAATATGCTGAAAATATACAACATATGCTAAAAAAAGAAGCGGATAATGAAAACAATCGCTTGGCTAAAGCCGAAAATAATTATTATATTCTAAGAAAAAGCGCCTGCCCAGCCGTGATAATAGAGTGCGGTTTTCTTAGTAATCCCGATGAAACACGTAAGCTGACGGATGAAAAATATCAGCAAAAGCTAGCACGGGCAATTGCAGATGCGGTAATAGGGAATATAGACAAAAAAAGATGAGATTATTTGTTGGTTTTTTTGACTTAATAATGCCAAAAACAGCTTGCTAAAACAAGAAATAAATTGTATAATATATAAAATTGTTATTAATGGATAGGTGTCGGTACACGTTTTGGATAGGATTTAAGGAGAGACGGTTATGAATATAAGTTCACTTGGAAATACCGGAATGGGTTTACAAATTTCAGATACAAGAAGTATGAACGCTATAGATGTTGCTATGTTAAAGAAGTCTCTTGACTCAGTTGAGACTAACGGCGATATGATTACGCAGATGATGGAGCGTTCGGTTAATCCGAATATCGGAGCCAATATCGATATTCGCTTATAGTATTGTGCGGTAATTTGCGGAGCATGGATTGCTCCGCTTTTTTGTGCAAAAAAATTTAAAAATGGTATTAAGAAAATGTTAGTTACGTCCGATTTAATAAAAAATGGGCTTTTTTGCCAAATATTTTAAAAATTATGGTTGACAACATTATGTTAACTTGGTATACTTTGGATACTGAATGTAACATTTTTGTAACAATTTGGCAAAACAGTATTTGAGATAAAGATGTGTTATAAAGTATTATAATTGGAGGAATTCGAATGATTGGTAAGTTAAAAAAACAACTGGCATTACTTACTGTTATCGGTGTAGGAATGAGCTTTTACGGATTTTCGGATGTAAATGCTGCCGAAACTCAGGAAGTAAGTGTTGAAGCTGTTGAAACCACAGAAGAAGTAACAACCGAACAAACAGATGTTATTCCGGAAGTTGTTTATAACGATTCAAACGTAAGTATTTCATCTGCTCTTGACAGATATATTGCATATAATTCAACATCGGCACTTGATGAAATTCTTTCTGTAAGCGCGGTTGATGAGGAGACCGAAGAAAAAGAGGAAAAGGAAGAAAAAACTCAGGAAAAAGCAACAAGTGCTTCGTATATTGATTTTAGCAATAAAGCAATAATTACAGCAAGCGGACAGGTTAATATCAGAAAGAATGCGGATGTTAATTCGGATAAGATAGGAATAATAAGCAACGGCGGTCTTGTTACAATCGTTGAACAGGGTTCTGAATGGTCACATATCAAATCGGGAAATTGCGACGGATATATAAAGAATGAGTTTCTTATTTTCGGAAATGATGCAAAGACTTATGCAGAGAACAATTTACAAAAGGTAGCGGTTGTAAATGCGACTACTCTTCGTTTAAGACAAAGTGACAGTGAGGACAGTGACTGTCTTACACTTTTAACCGGCGGAGAAGAATATGGAATAGTAAGTCAGGGAGATGCCTGGACTAAAGTCGAAGTTGATGATTCGTTAACAGGATATGTTAAAAATGAGTACATAAGCATTTCATACAGAACGGGCAAGGCTGTAGCGGTAAATCCTGATGAGAACAAAACTACCGAAGCTACAAACAATACAACCCAGAATCAGGATACACAGGCACCTACGGAAGCACCTGCAACCGAGGCACCTGCAACCGAGGCACCTGCAACTGAGGCACCTGCAGATTCGTTACCTCCTGCACCGGCTGCAAATCCGGCTGCTCAGAGCGTATGTGATTTTGCATTACAGTTTGTTGGAAATCCGTATGTATACGGTGGTACAAGTCTTACCGACGGAACTGACTGTTCGGGATTTACGATGAGTGTATATGCTAACTTTGGAGTATATCTGCCTCATTCATCAAGAGCACAGGCTAACTGCGGAACAGAAGTAAGCTTATCCGAGGTGGCACCTGGAGATATCATTTTCTATAAGAACGGCGGTACTACAATCGGACATGCGGCTCTTTATATCGGTGGCGGACAGGTTGTTCATGCATGTAACGAAAAGGTGGGTATAATAGTATCAAATATGTACTACAGCACACCATGTAAAGCAATAAGAGTTTATTAAAATTTAGCTTTAAAAAATAACACTTCTATGGTATAATACTTTTAGTGTATCATAGAAGTGTTTTTTATTTATGATGCATTAGTCAGACAAAAAAGGAGTGGGGCACATGAATTACATAATTAGCGGAAAAAACATTGATGTTACTGAAGGTTTAAAGACTGCCATATATGATAAACTTGGCAGATTGGAGAAGTTTTTCACTGATGATACTGATGCTCAGGTTACTCTGTCAGTTGAGAAGGAAAGACAGAAGATTGAAGTTACTATTCCTATGAAGGGACATATCATAAGAGCTGAGCAGGCAAGCGATGATATGTATGTATCCATTGATCTTGTTGTAGAGGTTATAGAACGTCAGGTAACCCGCTACAAGAAGAAGATAGTTGATAAGGAACAAAATGCAAATTATATTAAGAATGATTTCTTTAGTGATGAGGATACCGATGATGAAGA
>JAFSZR010000242.1 GCA_017459135.1 Lachnospiraceae bacterium
TAACATCGGCCTTTGACAAAAGATTCATTCCTCTGACCGTTATTAAATCTACCGCTCCTGTTCCCGCACCAACAAAGTTAACCATTTATCCGCACCCTCACTTTTTGCAAGTTCACCAAGCTCATTCGAGTAAATGATACATTCGACATTAAGCCTGTCACCTGCTCTTTTATTAAGATAATACATAACCTTTTCCATAATAAGTTTCATAACTTCTTCAAGCTTATTTTCATCCTTGATAAGTTTTAAAGCTTCTTCAGTGGATACACAATCAAATACCTTTCTCAATGTATCCTGCGAAACACCTGCTTTTATTCCCGCCGCTGCTATAAGCTCCATACGGCAGTCACCTTCTTTTGAATGAGTATTCATTATACCACCGGATACCTTGACAAGCTTACCTATATGTCCGGTAAGCAAAATGCCCTTAAAGCCAAGCTCTTTTGCCATATCAACGGTATCTCCGATAAAGTTACTGCATTTTATGCTCTTATCAAGATCATACCCATACGTTTTAAGCATATAATCGGTACCGTAATTTCCCGGTGAAACAGCAGCATATTCATACCCCTGTGCCCTTCTTTGATTAAGAAATGTTTTTATCGTATCAAGAAGTGCCTGACTGCTCATAGGTTCAACAATCCCACTCGTTCCTATAATCGAAATACCGCCTACAATTCCCAGTTTTTCATTAAATGTTTTTTTTGCTGTTTCTTCTCCGTCCGGAACGGATATAATCACTTCTATTGTTCCGTTAAAGTCCGCCGCTTCACAAACTTCCCGGACTTCTTTATCTATCATTTCTCTCGGAACGTGGTTAATCGCAGCCGCCCCCACAGGCTGATCGAGTCCCGGTTTAGTAACACGTCCTACACCGGTTCCACCGTCAATATATATACGAACCTCTTCTTTTATATTGTCGTTTATATTGTCGTTTACTTCATCCTTTTTTATCGATACCGATGCGTATATCAAACAACCGGTAGTTACATCCGGATCATCGCCGCCGTCCTTCATAACGGCACAGGACGCTTCATCCTTATCCTTTTTCATATCAATTATGGATGCACTGTATTCAATACCCTTTGGAGTTTTAATAATTATTTCATCTTTTTTCAAATCCAAAAGCAACATATATGCAGCAGCTTTGGCTGCTGCAGCCGCACAGCTTCCGGTCGTAAATCCGTATCTCATTTATACCTCCCGGTTATCCCTTACCATATAAATAAGTGCATTGCATATAGCCGCGGCAATATTACTGCCGCCCTTTCTTCCGCGATTGATAATATACGGAACATCGGAATTAATAAACAATTCTTTTGCTGCCTCAACATTCACAAAACCGACGGGCACGCCTATTATAAAATCCGGTTTTCTTTTTCCCGCCTTCATACTTTCATAAAGAGAAATAAGAGCTGTCGGAGCATTTCCTATTGCAAAAATAACCGGTTTATTAATTTCAAGTGCTTTCTCCATACTTATGGAGGCTCTTGTCATACCTCTTTCCTGTGCTTCCCTTGCCACCCGCTCATCGGCCATAAAACAATGTACTTTTCCTCCGAATGTTTCAAGGACCTTTTTATTTATTCCGGAAAGTGCCATATTGGTATCGGTTACTATATCAGCACCTGCTTTTATAAGATTTAATGCCGTCTTTACCGCACCTTCGGAATAACAAAGTGTTTCGGCATAATCAAAATCGGCACTTGTATGTATGGCACGTTTTGTTATAAGCTCCTGCTCTTTCGGCAAATCTATTCCTTTTTGCTCAAGCTCATGTGAAATAATTTCAAAGCTTCTTTTTTCAATTTCTCCCGGTTTCACAAATTCTATATCCATTACTTTTCCTTCTTATTTATCTCCTTAATGTTTTCAATCAAAACTATATTATCATTATGGTTTCTTACGGCTATCCTGTAATAATCTTTCCCCAAGCCGACAAAGTCTTCGCATTTTCTTATAAGTATTCTTCTTTCAAGCAGATTTTCATAAAGTGGTATTTTTGTATTAAGCAATATAAAATTCGTGTCGGACGGATATGTCTTAATACCGAGGTCATTAAACTCATTTATTAAGTATTTCCTCTCAACATTAATTTTCTTTCTTGCCTCATCAAGGTATGAAACATCCGAAAGTGCTGCTTCACCGGCTTTCTGGGCTGCAAGCGACACATTCCATTCAGGAAGGTGTTTTTTTATTGATTCAATCATTTTTTCGTTACTTCCGACTATATATCCGAGTCTTAATGCCGGTATGGCAAATGATTTTGTAAAAGCCCTTAAAACA
>JAFSZR010000243.1 GCA_017459135.1 Lachnospiraceae bacterium
GATTAAAGATTAAACTAAATTCAAACATTTTAAGCCCCATATTCATCATCCTTACTTGTGCAGATTGCACAATATAAGAATATCATTACGGGGCTTATTATTCAATATGACATATTTAACATATTTTAGTTGTCAGATTGTGTAATTTATTCAAAAAGAATTAATATTTTATTCAAAAGGCGTTTAAAACTTATTTTTTTCTTTTTATTGCTTCTTAAATCCGACAATTTTCGCAGCCGCAAGCGGTGTTCCCAGATCATCTGTCACCTTGACATTGTAACAGCAGGTGCTCCTTCCGTCTTTAATAAGTTCCGTTTCCGCAATCACCTTGCCGCTCTTTGGAACACCGATAAAAGATATATCGGAAGTAATTGAAACGGTTCCCGGATTTTGCCAGTTAGAAGCTACCGCAAAGGCAAAGTCAGCCAGTGTAAAATACACTCCTCCCATAACACCTCCGACCGCGTTTTTGTGTCTTTCGTCAAGAACCAGGCTTACCTTTGCATAATTTTCTCCGACTTCTTCTATATAAGCTCCGGTATCCGCAGCATATCTGTCATGTCCGAAAAAATCTCTTATTTTTTCTATATCCTTCATTGTCAATCTATCCTCCGTTTATTTAGTCTCCGAATTTTCTTTACTTTCCTTAAAAATTCTCATCATCTCATTTGTCAGGCTGTAATCATAAGGTTGAAGTTCTATATTTTCTCTTTTTACCCATTCGGCATATTTTAATTCCGACTTATCCATATGTATGGTATCGTTTCCGTCCACATCACAGAAAAATCCGATTAGTAAATCACTCGCTATACCCCAAGGTTGTGACTTGTAATATCTTATGTTCTTAACCATAAGTCCCGTTTCTTCCATAACCTCTCGCATTACGGTTTCCTCTATGGTCTCTCCTATTTCGGCAAACCCTGCCACAAGTGCATTATGTGCAAAACCCGTCCTGTACTTTGTAAGAAGAAGCCTGTCACCGTTTGTTATCCCTACTATAACGGCAGGATTTATACGCGGATAAATTTTATTTCTGCATTTAGGACAAACAACCGCTCTTTCAAGCAAATCTTTCATAACCTTCGTTCCGCAATGCCCGCAATATATATTTTTTACATACCAATCAGCAAGCTGATATGCGGTAAATGCAGCAAACATATATCTTTTCGGTTCTAAATCCATACTCATTATTCGTCTTAATTCATAAAACGAATATCCCTTCGGAATTATGTTTAATATATCGGTTCCCGCCATCTCCAAAGTATCGGCAAGAAAGAATACATCCTCATCTATATAAAAAAGATATGTAAGCTCCGGTATCTTTTCCGGACTTATTTCTTTAAGCTTCGGAAAACTTACTTCTTCACCCGCAGCATCAATCTTAAGCAAAAGCTTCCCATCATTAAAAAAAACTATCTGACTTTCGCCATCCGGTCTCATATCCGGCATATAACGATTATTAAATCTATACGGTGATATATCCTGAATCATTTATCTACCTCCGTTATTTTTTCTTTTGCATTCCTTGTAATATTTCATATTTTGTGACGTTTTTCCGATAACAGCATTCGGACAAAAGCTTTTTATGGTTTGCATAAATTTATCTTTCCCGTTTTCATCAAGCCCCAACGCATTTATTTTTAGCTTACCGTTCTTTGTAAGCAACACAATATTGTGAACCTGTTCGGAATTAATCTTTTCCTTATAAATAACATAAATATCCTCAACATATGTCATCATAAATATCTTTGCTCTGTTTACCAATATATTTTCTATAATATATATATTTGTTTTGATATTTCGGGCCGACCGATGCATCTATCTTATCCGCCATTTCTTTAAGGTATGGATATTTCCTTAACGGTTTAAGCATGCCTAAAACCCCGTCAAAGCAAAGAATAAGAGCCACAATTAACCAAAATACGATAATCGCTATTGAAATAACACCCAGAAATTCTTCCGAATATCCTTTAAGAAAATAAAGCGAAGTGCATACAAGCACCAAAATACCAAAAATCAGCTTAATCATAGATTCATTTTTTATTCGTCTTATTATCAGATCGATATTTTTCATTTTCTTTCCCCCGAAGTGAAACTACTCCATAAGCCCCATCAATGTATCATAAAATTCAGGAAAGTCTTTTTGAAGTCTAAGCAGCTTTCCCTCCAAATTTAAAAAACAATGTTCGGAATGAGCTTCGCACAAAACCCTACCCTCACTGTTTTTCATCTCATAATACAGCTTTAATCTGACACCCTTAAACTCTTCTATTTTTACATTTATGAAGACTTCATCCGCAAATGTACAGCTTGTCTTGTATTTGCAATCAAGCGCCGTTACCGGTGATGCTATTCCAAGCGACTCGAGCTTGGCAAAATCCCATCCTATTTGAGATAAAAAGTCAACTCTTGCTTCCTCCATCCATCTTATATAATTTGAATGATGAACTATTCCCATTTTGTCTGTTTCATAATACTGTACTGTGTGTTTGTAATCTTTCATTATATATACCTGTCCTGTCCCGGATTTTCCAAAAGAAGCTTAAGATACTTTTCCGGTTCTTTCTTAAGTCTTATCATCATATCAAAGGTATCAAGAACTATTGTTTCCTTATTACCGTCCCATTCGTTACCGGACGGATAGTCCTTTCCGAGATCCCAATTAATCTCCGCGACCCTTAAATTATAAAAATAAATATCGGTAAGCCCATATTCCTTGTATTTATAATCATCCTTGAAGGTATGATTATCAAGATAATACATAAACTCCATCATAAGTCCTTCGTCCTTAAGTAACTCCGACCAAAGATTTGATGCAAACTCATCGGGTTTGCCCGTATATTTACATAGTGCATAAAGTGCTTCCATTGCCTTTATCCTTCTACCGTCAAGAATGATATTTCCATGCATATTTATACACTCTCCTTAAAACGCCTATGTTATCAATATATTACCGTTACCTTCATACAATGAACTAATTATAACATAATCGTTAGAAATACAAAATCAGAAAAATTTATTTTTTTGTAACCAAATTGTTTTTTCATTCGTATAGTTAGTGAAAGGCTTTTCAAAATCAAAAAAGAAGGGTAAAATACCCAATAAGAAGCGTATTAAAAGAGGTAATACATATGAGAGAACCTGTAGAAAATTTAATAAAGCAATATCAAAAGCACCTGTTTGCCGCAGCCTTCAGTATATGTGGAAATGCTTCGGACGCGGATGATGTGGTTCAGGATACGTTTTTAAAGTATCACTTAAGCAAAAAGGAGTTTTCATCACCGGAGCACATAAAGGCATGGCTTTTAAGGGTAACTATTAACAAATCAAAGGATATTAACCGCTCGTTTTGGAAGCAGAAAAGCACCTCCATTGAGGATTATGTTGAAACACTTACGGTATCCGATGAAGATGATAAAGCTCTCTTAAACGAAGTGCTTAAGCTTCCTTACAAGTATCGTATAGTGATTCATCTATATTACTACGAGGAGTATTCTGTGTCGGAGATTGCAGGGATTCTTAAAATTACGGAAAGCAATGTTAAGACAAGGCTGTCAAGGGGAAGAAGCCTTTTAAAAGAAAACATTCAGGAGGAATGGGTTTATGATTAATCAGGAAAGATATAAAAATATATTTGATTCAATAGAAAGCAATTCGGAAATCACCTTGGATTCTTTAAATCAAAGAAAGCATGAGCTTAAGAAGAAAAGACTTCGCAATTCACTCTACTCTTTTGCTGCATGTGCAGCTCTTTTCCTTGGTTCAAATGCCGTTTCATATGCAAAGACCGGAGAATTCTGGGTAGCAAAGGCATTTAACTTCAAAACCGGAAGCGGTTTGGAGGTTACGGTTGACAACACCTCGCCGGACGAAACCAAAACAACCATAAAATACGATGATGCAAATGCCAGAGATTACTATTCTGTTGAAAACGGAAGACTCTACTTTGTATTTAATGACATAAAACAGGATATAACCGATGAATGCAGCGAGGACGATTATTTTAAATATGAATATACCGACGAGGATTCCTACAGACATGTTATCATCGTTGGCGGAACCGTGGATAATCCGGGCTGGGCGGAATTTATGTTTGACAAAGACGGAAATTATATATTCAACAATATGAGTATTAAATGTTCCGATTCTGAGGACAGCGAAGAAATATCCGCCACATATAATATTGACGAAACAGATAATTCTGGAAATTATGAGGAGGATTTTTATATTGAGGAATACTCCGATGACGTAGATGACGACATAACAAACTATGATGTTTATGAATACAACGAGAATGGCGATATTAAAGAAATAATCGCAATGTCAGGAGAACCTAACTGGTTGATTCAGGCAAAATTATCACTGGGTATCCCAACCGGCATTCCGGAGCTTGATTTCGCAGAATAGAATACACGCAAAGCGTGTGTCGGTTATGTAGGGTATGAAAAACAGAAGGCTGTTCTATACAGGTGCTAAGCAAAGCGTTAAGCGTCAGCGTGCTTTGCGTGTACCTTGTATAGAACAGCCTTTTATTTTTTATACCATTCTACATAACCGACCTATGCAGGAATTGGTGTCCGTATTATTCTTCGTCTTTTCTTCTCTTGATTGATATAACAACCATACCCATCACAGACATAGCCATAATGCCGAATACTAACATAAGATTAGTACTGTCACCTGTCTTTGGTGATGATGAATTTGTTGTTGTAGTGGTTGTTACTGTTGTAGATGTCGATGGCGAATCGGTTGTAACAACTGTAGTTGTGGTAGGTGTATCCGTTGTAACAGGCGTTACGGTTACTGTCGGTGTAGTTGTGGTATCTGTATTAGTAGTAGTTGTTGTATCAGTGGTTACTGTTTTTTCCAATTCAACCGAAAGATAAACTCCACCGGTTTTTGGTACATCTACATAATAATTACCATCACTGTCCTTAAGCAATGCAACCTTTGTTCCCTCGCCGTTATATGCACCCTTTACAGCATATCCGTCCTCAAGATTAACCTTTAAAAGTACTCTCTGATTTGCCTTTGCAACATCATATCCGAAACTCTTATCAACTGCTGTACCATCTGCCTTTAATGCAGAAAGTGCACCACCGGCTTTTGGCTGTTCAAGCTTAATAATATAATTGATTGAGTTTTCTATAGAAGCATTTTGATTAAGTGAAGCTGTATTAGCTAATTTAACCTGTGAATCAGATTCTGATGCATTGTTTTCGCTAAGAAGAGCATTTTCAGATAATAATTCTGCTTCATAACCAACTACCCCATTTTCACCTGCTTCTACCTTGTATACTGTAATATTTACTGCAGTTTTAGTTCCAACTACATCTGTATCAGTTAAATCACTGGCAACAATTGCACCTTCTTCTCCCGCATAAATTGTTCCCGTAACCAAAACATCTATTTTTGAGTTTTCAGGAAAAATAAGAAGACCTGCCAATTCACCTCTTAAATCTCCGTCAACGGAAAGTGTGATAGTATTTTTTTCGGAATCACTATTTACACTACCATAAAGTGAAGCTCCATATTCTTCGTTTGAAGTTACATTTCCTTTTATTTCAGCATTTACGGTAGAATTATTCTGCGCATATATATTTATTGCATTATTCTCATCACTATTCACATCTTTTCCTACTGAAACATTAATCTCACTTTTATCCTTCGACCAAACATCAATGCCTTCTTCCTGACCTGTTACGAAACCTTTGACATCGACATTAGCCTTACCATTTCCGGATGTCCAGACATCCAAACCATAATCGATGCCTTCAGCATTACCACCAACAGTTACATCTGTTTTTCCTGTTTCAGCATTTACATATACAGCAGTATCATTTTCACTAACAACATTTCCACCAACGGTTACTGACGTCCGGCTGTCTTGATATCCTCTGGATTCAGCATAAACACCCTGATTAACCGAATTAATATCTCCGGTAACATGAAGATTTGCTGTAGCACTATCTGATCCGCCATA